>CAZXLM010000001.1:0-71487 GCA_964642055.1 uncultured Acutalibacter sp.
ATCCTGTCGAAAGCGGCCCGCAGCTGGGAAAGGAAGGTCAAAGGCCCGCCCAGATACGCCACGTTTCCCTTGATCTCCCGGCCCTGGGCCAAACCGGCGATGGTCTGGTTCACTACGGCCTCCAGAATGCTTAGGGCAATGTCGTTTTTCTGGGCCCCCTGGTTTAACAGGGCCTGGATATCGGATTTTGCGAACACGCCGCAGCGGGAAGCGATGCTGTAGGTCCGCTCGCTTTTCTTGGAAAGCTCGTTGAGCTCATCGGGAGTGGTGTTCAGCAGGGTGGCCATCTGGTCGATGAAAGCCCCTGTGCCTCCGGCGCAGGAGCCGTTCATGCGCACCTCCATGGAGCCGGAAAGGAACAGGATCTTCGCGTCCTCACCGCCCAGCTCGATGACCACATCCGTCTCGGGAATATACTTTTTCGTGGCGGTGCGGGTGGCGTATACCTCCTGCACAAAGGGAATGTGAAGGTCCTCCGCAAGGCCCATGCCCGCGGAGCCGGAAATGCACAGCCCGGCCTTTTTCAGGTCGGGAAAGCGTTCCGCAATGCGGGAAAGCATGCCGGAGGCCTTTTCTGCGATCTGGGAAAAGTGGCGCTCATATTCCTGAAAGACAGGAGCGCCGCTGTCGTCGTACACCACGCATTTCAGGGTGGTGGAGCCCACGTCCATACCGATTTTCATACTGTCACCGATTTCTATGTTTTTGATAATTTTTGTAAGATTTTGGGAAAGAAGGGGATCGTTTCAGGAAATTCGCAGACAAGCCGCAAAATACTGCAAAAACCTTCTTTCCATCTCAGAATGATACCATTTCTCGACGGGAAAATCAATAGGCCGCTCCGTAACAATAATTGCCGTTTCAGGGGAAAGCAGGCCGGATAAAGCGAGAAGCTTTCAGAAAATACCTATGCCAAAACGGGACAAGTTATTCAATCTGTGCTATACTCTATTATGGAAAGCTGGAAAACAGCCGAAGGGAGCGATCGAGCAATGAAGACGGTAACTTACGAGCGTCCTGTGTACTACTATGAAACAGACAGAATGGACTGCGTACACCATTCCAATTATATCCGCTGGTTCGAAGAGGCCCGTATCCATTTTATGAAGACGTGCGGTTTCAGCTATGAGGGATTGGAGGCCGGAGGCATTGTCAGTCCGGTGCTCAGAGCGGAAGCGGAATATAAGACCATGAGCCGGTTTGGAGAGACGGTGGAGATCGAAACCGGCGTGGAAAGCTATACGGGGACCCGTATTACATTTTTTTACACGGTGCGGGACCAGGCTGCCGGGACCCTGCGCTGCCGGGGCAGGACATCCCACTGCTTCCTAAATGAAGCCGGGCGGCCCGTGGCTTTGAAAAAGGCGAATCCCGCCTACGACGCGGCGGTGCGCAGGGTCCTGGAGGAATAAAGGGAGAAAGCGCCTCGCTGCGGCGCAGGGCCGCCCCGGTGGAAAATACAGGGCAGAAAAAGTTTGAATGGAGCGACGGAACATGTTGTATGAAAACCCGAACAAAACGCCCCGGGAACGGGCGGAAGACCTGCTTTCCCGCATGACTTTACGGGAAAAGGTGGGCCAGCTCAACCAAAAGCTGTACGGCTTTTCCGCTTATGAACGCAAAGAAGGAGGAATTTTCCTCTCCCCGGAGTTTCAAGCGGAGGTGGAAAAATTCGGCGGACTGGGGGTGCTTTACGGACTGTACCGGGCGGATCCCTGGTCCCGGCGGGATTTTGAGACCGGTCTTCCGGGCGCGGACATGAAACGGGCTTATAACCTTATGCAGAGGTACGTGATAGAACACTCCCGGTTCGGCGTCCCCATGCTGACCAGCACGGAATGCCCCCACGGCCACCAGGCGCTGGACGGGTACCTGCTGCCGGTGAACCTGGCCCTGGGCGCGGCATGGGACCCGGTGCTTGTGGGACGGGCCTATGAGATCTGCGGGAGACAGCTCAGGGAGCTGGGCGTCGATCTCGCTCTGATCTCCATGCTGGACGTGCTGCGGGACCCGCGCTGGGGCAGAAGCGAGGAATGCTATTCCGAGGATCCGTATCTGGCTGCGACCCTGGCCCGGCAGGCGGTATTGGGCTGCCAGAGCGCCGGGGTGTCCGTGGTGGCAAAGCATTTCTGCGCCCAGGGAGAGACCACCGGCGGGATCAACGCCAGTGCTGCCCGGATCGGGGAAAGGGAGCTGCGGGAGATCCATCTGCCGCCTGCGAAGGCCTGCTGCGAGGCGGGCGTGGAAGGGATCATGGCGGCCTATAACGAGATCGACGGTGTGTACTGCCACGCCAACGGAAAGCTTTTGAAAACGGTCCTGCGGGGAGAGCTGGGTTTTCACGGCGTGGTCATGGCGGACGGTGTGGCTATTGACCGGTTGAACAGCCTGACCGGAGATTTTTCTGCTTCGGGAGCTATGGCGCTGGAAGCCGGCGTAGACATAAGCCTGTGGGACCAGGCCTTTTCCCGTCTGGAAGAGGCGGTGGAGCGCGGGCTTGTAGCAGAACGGGAGGTGGACAGGGCGGCGCTTCGGGTCCTGGAGCTGAAATTCCGGCGGGGGTTGTTCGAGCGGCCTTATCTGGACGAAACAGCCCCGACGCAGTTTTCCTATGAAAAGTTTCCGGAAAGCCTGGAGCTTTCCCGGCAAAGCCCGGTGCTTTTGAAAAATGACGGCGTGCTGCCCCTGAAGGAAAAGGATCTGCGGGTGGCGGTCATCGGCCCCAACGGGAATTCCCTCTATAACCAGCTGGGAGATTATACGCCGCCCCAGCGGGAAGGGGTGGGCGCGACGCTCCTTGCGGGGCTCAGAGAGCAGCTGGGAAAGGAACGGGTGACGTTTGCCATGGGCTGTACGGTCTGCGGGAAGGAAACCTCTGAGATCTCCCGGGCTGTGAAACTGGCGGAGGAAAGCGATGTGGTGATCCTGGCGCTGGGAGGCTCCTCCAGCCGGTTTTCCGGGGCGAGCTTCGACACAAACGGGGCGGCAAAGCTGGACGGCCCCGCTCAGATGGACTGCGGCGAGGGCGTGGACGCTTCCTCTCTTTCCCTGCCGGGAATGCAGGAGGAGCTTGCCCGGGCCGTCCTTCAGACGGGAAAGCCCGTCGTCACGGTGATCATTGCGGGCAGGCCATACGCCATTCCCGAGCTATGTGAAAAGTCCCGGGCCGTGCTGTACGCTTTTTACCCAGGCCCCATGGGCGGCCGGGCCCTGGCGGAGATACTGACCGGGAAAATATCCCCTTCCGGGCGGCTCCCCGCCTCCCTGCCAAAAAGCGCCGGACATCTGCCCTGCTGCTATAATTATAAGTCTTCCTATGCGCCTGCGGAAAACCCCTTCCTCTTTCCTCTCGGCTGCGGGCTTTCCTACACGGAATTTGAAATGACGAATGTCCGCTTCCCCGCCGTCCTTTCCCGGGAACGGCTGCGAAACGGGGAAAGGGCCGAAGTTCGCTTCACCCTGAAAAATACCGGGAGCATGGACGCCTATGCTGTTCCCCAGCTTTTTATACACGATATGCAGGCGAGCACGGTCCGGCGGGTCCGGGAGCTGAAAGCTTTTGCAAAAGTGTTCCTCCGGGCAGGAGAGCGGCGGGAGTGCACCCTGTCCCTGGGCGGGGAGGAACTCTCCCTGTGGGACCGGGATATGGAATTTACGCTGGAGCCGGGAGACTTTCGGCTGTTTCTGGAAGAGGGCGGCGTTCGGTACGCGGAAGCGGTGTTTACCGTGGCGTAGGACTGGTCGGACATACAAAAGGCAAAGCCGCGGGATATTTCCGCGGCTTTTGTAAACAAGCTGTAAATTTCCTTTTCAGAAGGTTGACAGGGAAAGAATGGGAGACCTATAATTTCACAGTGATTTTTCCTTATTTAAACATTTAAGAAACGAATGAATGACAGCTTGTCTCAATCGGATCGGGAAAGGAAGAAAAAGCATGAAACTGATAGCCAGGTATGTGAAACCCTTTGCCGCTTTGCTGCTGGTATGCCTCGTCCTGCTGTTCGGGCAGGCTGTGTGCGACCTCACCCTGCCGAATCTGATGAGCGACATCGTCAACGTGGGTATTCAGCAGGGAGGCATGGAGCCCGGTATGCCAGAAGCCGTAAGCCTGCAGGGTATGACGCTCCTGAAGTGCTTTATGACGGACGGGGATCGGGAGGTCATGGACGAGTTGTACAACACCTTTGAGCCGGAAAGCAGCGAAGGCCAGAGGTTTTCTGAAAAATACCCGCTGGCCGCCAGGTCTTCCGTCTGTGTGCTGCGGGAAGATTTGGAACAGCAGGATATAGAACGCGGGGACGCCATTTACGGTAAAGCAGCCTACGCGTTTCTGCTGTATATGCAGAGAGCCGGAGAAACGGGAGAGATGGAAAAGATCGCCGGCCGGTTTGCCGCGGCCCAGCAGCAAGAGGTGGGCCAATTCAGAGAAAACGTGAGGCCCTTTGACAAGGAGGAAGCTTCTCTGCCCGAGGGAGTTCTGGCCAGTATGCCCGAGGGCGCTCTGTTCGCCTTGCCGGGGGACGGCGCGTCCGCAGCGGAGGGTGAAACGGGACCACTGCCGGAAGGGGAAGCCATGAGGGACTCTGAGGAACAGGCCCTCGGCGAGGGCAAAAACGCTTCTTCCCTGCCGGAAGGGGAAGCCATGAGGGACTTTGAGGCAAAAACCTACGGCGGGAACGAGAGCAGCGATTCTCCCTCAGAGGACAGCGGCCAAGGAGGATTCAGCCTTTCCGGCACAGACGGTTTTGCAAAAGCGGATATGGAAGAGATATACGCCCTTCTTCCACTGCTGGCCCAGGCGCCGGAAAGCAGTATCAACGAGGCTGTTTCCGCCGCGGAGGAAAGCGATTCCATGATGGGCGAGCAGGTGGGTGTCGCTTTGAAAAGGCTCTTTTACCGGGAACTGGAGATCGATACGGATCAAATACAGTCCGATTATATCTGGGCCACAGGCCTGAAAATGCTGGGGATCGCCCTGCTGGGCGTCATAGCGGCTGTGGCGGTGGGCTTTTTTGCCGCGCGCATTGCCGCCACGGTGGGAAAGCGGCTGCGCCACGACCTGTTTTCCAAGGTGGAAAGCTTCTCTAACGCTGAATTTGACAAGTTCTCCACAGCGTCTCTGATCACCCGGACCACCAACGACGTGCAGCAGGTGCAGATGCTCATCACCATGGGGATCCGCATGGTGTGCTACGCGCCCATTATCGGCATTGGCGGCGTCATATTCGCTCTGCAGAAAAGCGTTTCCATGAGCTGGATCGTCTGCGCCGCAGTGGTGGTCCTGATTGGGCTCATCATCGTGGCCATGAGCCTGGCTCTGCCCCGGTTTACCGCCCTGCAAAAGCTGGTGGACCGCCTGAACCTTGTAAGCCGGGAAAATCTTTCCGGCATGATGGTGGTCAGGGCCTTCGGCAACGAGGCTCATGAGGAAAAACGGTTTGAGCAGGCGAATCGGGAGCTTTCTGAAACAAACCGCTATGTGCAGCGGGTCATGTCCCTGATGATGCCTGTCATGATGTTCGTGATGAACCTGATGAGCATTGTCATTGTCTGGGTGGGCGGCCATGCCATTGCCGAGTCTTCCCTGCAAATTGGCGACATGATGGCGTTTATCCAGTACGCTATGCAGATCATCATGGCCTTCCTGATGCTGGCCGCCATATTCATCATGGTGCCCAGGGCCAGCGTGTCCGCTGTGCGTATCCGGGAGGTGCTGGATACGCCTTTGGAGATTGTGGACCAGGCCGAGCCGGAAACGCTGGGAGCCGTAAAGGGAGAGATACAGTTTAAAGACGTATCCTTCCGGTACGCCGGAGCCGAAGACAACGCGCTGGAGCACATCAGCTTTACCGCAAAGCCCGGCCAGACCACCGCCATCATTGGGGCCACAGGCGCGGGGAAATCCACGCTGCTGAATTTGATCCCCCGGTTTTATGATGTGACGGAAGGCGAGATCACGCTGGACGGAACGGATATCCGCAGGCTTTCCCAGAAAGAGCTGCGAGAGGCCATTGGCTATGTTCCCCAGAAGGGAGTGCTGTTCTCCGGAACGGTGGCCTCCAATATCCGCTATGGAAAAGAAGACGCGGACGAAGGGGAGCTGGACAGGGCCATCGAGGTGGCTCAGGCCAAGGATTTTGTCAGCGAAATGTGGGACGGCGCGGAAAGCCCGGTCGCCCAAGGAGGAACCAATGTGTCCGGCGGCCAGCGGCAGCGGCTTTCCATTGCCCGGGCTTTGGTGCGAAAAGCGCCGGTCTACCTGTTTGACGACAGCTTTTCCGCCCTGGATTTCAAAACGGACGCCGCTTTGCGGAAGGCCCTGAAGGAGTACACATCGGAGGCAGCCGTCATCATTGTGGCCCAGCGGGTCAGCACCATTATGAATGCGGAGCAGATCTTGGTGCTGGACGGCGGCAGAGTGGTGGGAAAAGGAACCCATAGCGAGCTGCTGAAAACCTGCCCGGAATACAGAGAGATCGCTGAGAGCCAGCTGCAAAAGGAGGAATTGGAATGAGCCGGAGCAACGTTTCCCACCATCATGGTCCAATGGGTCCCTTGACCAATGGCGCAAAAGCAAATAATTTCAAGGGCAGCGGAAAAAAGCTGCTTTCCTATCTCAAGCCTTTCCGTGTTCCTATGATTTTGGTGATGATATTCGCGGCGGCCTCTACGGTATTCAATATCGGCGGGCCAAAAGTGCTCGCGAAGGCCACAGACGAACTTGCCGGCGGCATCATGCGCATGATAACGGGGGCCGAAGGCGGCATCGATTTCGGCTATATCGGGAAAATTCTGCTGCTCCTGACGGGCATTTACCTTTTGAGCGCGCTGTTTTCCTATTTGCAGGGCTACATTATGGCGGGGGTCTCCACGGACGTTTCCTACGATCTGCGCAACGCCATCGAAAAGAAGATCAACCGGATGCCCCTTTCCTATTTTCACAGGACCAGCCAGGGCGACGTGCTTTCCCGCATTACGAACGATGTGGATACGCTTTCAAACTCTCTGAACCAGAGCATCACGCAGATCATCAGCTCGTCCTGTACGCTCATCGGCGTGCTCATCATGATGCTTACCATCAGCTGGCAGCTGACGCTGATCTCCCTATGTGTCATTCCCGTGTCCCTGCTGCTTGTCACAGTGATCGTCCGGCTGTCCCAGAAGCACTTTAAGGGCCAGCAGGAATATCTCGGCACGGTAAACGGACAGGTGGAGGAAATGTACGGCGGGCACAGCATCGTCAAAGCCTTCGGCAGGGAAAAGGAAACAGTCGCCGCCTTTGACGCGGAAAACGAAAAGCTGTATAACGCCGGGTGGAAAGCCCAGTTTTTGTCCGGTCTGATGATGCCGGTCATGAGCTTTGTGGGAAACGTGGGCTATGTGACTATCTGTGTGGCAGGCGCTGCTATGGCGGCCGGCGGCTCTATGACCATCGGCGGGATCCAAGCCTTTATCCAGTATGTCCGCAGCTTTACCCAGCCCATTACGCAGATAGCGAATATTTCCAACCAGCTGCAAATGACCGTAGCTGCGGCGGAACGCATTTTCAAGTTCCTGGGCGAGGAGGAGGAAGCTCCGGGCGAGCCAAAGCTCACCATGAAGGAGGCCGGCGTTCGCGGAGATATCGCTTTCCACCATGTGAAATTTGGATATGAAGATACGGCAGAGCTGGTGATCCGCGATTTTTCCGCCGAAGTTAAGGCCGGGCAGAAGGTGGCTATCGTAGGCCCCACCGGCGCTGGAAAAACCACCATGGTGAAGCTGCTCATGCGGTTCCACGACCTGAAGGGCGGAGAGATCACCGTGGACGGTCACCCGATCTCGGATTTTACCAGGGCCGATCTGCGCACGGAATTTGGCATGGTGCTCCAGGACGCGTGGCTCTACAGCGGGACCATCATGGATAATATCCGGTACGGCAGACTGGACGCCACCGACGAAGAAGTGATAGAGGCGGCAAAAGCCGCCCAGGCCGACCGGTTTATCAGGACGCTGCCCGGAGGCTATCAAATGGCCCTGAACGAAGAAGGCACCAACGTTTCCCAGGGGCAAAAGCAGCTTTTGACTATTGCCCGGGCCATTCTTGCGGACCCACGCATCATGATCCTGGACGAGGCCACCAGCTCTGTGGATACCCGTACGGAGGTGCTGATCCAGAAGGCCATGGATAATCTGATGAAGGGACGCACCAGCTTCATCATCGCCCACCGGCTTTCCACGATCCGCAACGCGGACCTGATCCTCTGTATGAAGGACGGAGACATCGTAGAGCAGGGCACCCATGAGGAACTGATGGCACAGAACGGCTTCTACGCCAGCCTCTACAACAGTCAATTTGAAGCCCGCGCCCAGGCAGCTTCTTAAAGAGGGAAATGTTCCGGGAAACAGGGGCCATACTAAGAGTTGAAAATGCAGCGGGGAACCGGCTGAAACGGAGTGATTTCTGAAAATGAGGACCGTCATTTTGGTAAATCCCCATGCGGGAAGACAGAACATCGTCAAGGAAATTGAAAACATCGAAAAAGTTTTTGCGGAAAGCGGCGGCGATGTGGCCGTAGTCCGAACGAAGAGCGCAGAACAGGCCGATTCGGTGATTCGCCGGGTGGTGGCGGAAAAGCCCGACCGGCTGGTCTGCTGCGGCGGGGACGGCACTTTGAGCGAAACCGTGGAACAGCTTCTGGAATCAGGCGCCGATGTGGCGCTGGGCTATATTCCCGCAGGCACCACAAACGATTTTGCCAATTCTCTGGGCATCTCCAAAGAGCCGGTAAAGGCAGCCCTTCAAATTACGGAGGGAACACCTAAGCCCCTGGACGCGGGCCGTTTCGGCAGCAGGCATTTTATCTATGTGGCCTCCTTTGGGGCCTTCACTCAGTCTTCCTACAGTACCACCCAGAGCCTGAAAAATTCCCTGGGCCATCTGGCTTATGTCATTGAAGGGATCAAAGAGCTGCCCGCCCTGAAATCCTACCGCGTGAAGGCGGAGACCGACGAAGGGCAGGTCTATGAGGGAGATTATGTGTTCGGGGCGCTGAGCAATTCCACTTCCTTTGGAGGGATTGTCAAGCTGGACCCGGAAAAGGTGGACTTGGCGGACGGAAAATTTGAACTGACGCTGGTCAAAATGCCCAGGAATCTGCTGGAGCTGAACCGCGTCATATTTTCCCTGATGAGCGGCAAATACGATGAGGAGCTGATCACTTTCGTTCATACAGCCGGAGCGACGTTCACCTGCGCCGAGCCTATGCCCTGGTCCCTGGACGGCGAATACGCCCAGGGCGGCGTGCAGGTGAGAGCGGAGGCCCTGCCGCAGGCAGTTCGCATGTATTACTAAAGGGCGCGCTGCAAAACGGATAGAGTCTGCGCATGGTATGCTTGGATCGCGGCAAATCCACAATTTGTTTAGTATAGAGGAGATAATGGCAATGAATGGAAAAGAAGTGCGTGTAGGTGTAAGTCTGTTGGTTGGCAACATGGACAATATGGTCCGATTTTACAGAGATATATTAGGCTTTCAAACTCAATGGAATGGGGGTTCGTTTGCAGACTTTGAAACGGCCAATGGCGAATTGTCCTTGTTTATGTACAGCAGGGAAGAATTCGTCAAGGCAATAGGAGAGGACTATGTTCTGCCAAAGGGTATCAACCAAACTTTTGAAATCGCTCTTTGGCTGCCCAGTTTTGCTGATGTAGATTTGGAATATAAGCGCCTGTCGAAATTGGGTGTGCAGTTTCCAACGGGAGAACCCATCACCTATCCTTTCGGTATTCGTAACTTTTATGTAGCCGATCCAGAGGGAAACTTACTTGAAATCGGGAGCGCAAACGCAGTATAAATTAAAGTTTCACTTTTTACTACAATCAATTCCCATTTATCAGTTACCTTCGGCCAGGAAGCGCATTTGCAGACAGTGCTTACCAGCTTCACGAGTGCCTGTGGCGCAGCCACAAACTCCAATTTTGTAGATGGATCTCATCTTTTGGGTGAGATCCTCTTTGACAAATGTTTTGAACAAGGACTCCCACAAAATGATACGTTAAGAGGGCCGCGCTCCAGGTCCGCAAGCAGTTTTTCAAAGAGATTTCCGCGAATGGTATATCAGTGGAGAAAAAGTACGGTTTCGCGTCAGAAAGACGCAAAATACAGGCCATACTCTAGGCCTGCAAATAGCCTTTCCTACGGATTCTCGCAAAATGGCACATTTTGTGAGAATCCGTTTTTCACAGAATGTTCATCACTTTTTCTTGCTTTTGCCATAGAGACCGGGTAAAATGAAGTTATCCTGGGAAAAAGGCCTTTTGCCGGCCCGATCCAAAGCGGGAAAAGAAAAACTTGAAGAAAAGGAGCTGCCGCCATGGCTTCCGGAAAGATCCTGATCGTAGATGACGATACGAATATCTGCGAGTTGCTGCGTTTGTATATTGAGAAAGAAGGCTTTGAGGCGTCCATCGCCAACGATGGGGAGACGGCTCTGAAAATGTTTGAAACGGTAACGCCAGACCTGATCCTGCTGGATATCATGCTGCCCGGCCTGGACGGCTGGCAGGTGTGCCGGGAGATCCGGAAAAAATCTGCCTGCCCCATTATCATGCTGACGGCGAAGGGCGAGGTGTTCGACAAAGTGCTGGGTCTGGAGCTGGGCGCGGACGACTATGTGGTAAAGCCATTTGAGACCAAGGAGGTCGTGGCCCGTATTAACGCCGTGCTGCGCCGCAGCGGGAAAAACGGGGAGCGGCAGAACGAGAACAAAGAGGTTTCCTATGAAAATCTGACGATCAACCTGACAAACTACGAGTTGAAGGTAAAGGGCGTGCAAATCGATACGCCGCCTAAGGAAATGGAGCTGATCTACCACCTGGCCTCCAATCCCAACCGGGTGTTCACCCGGGACCAGCTTCTGGATGAGGTATGGGGTTTTGATTACTATGGAGACAGCCGCACGGTGGACGTGCATGTGAAACGTCTTCGGGAAAAGCTGGAGGGCGTTTCCGACAAATGGGCGCTGAAAACCGTGTGGGGCGTAGGCTATAAGTTTGAAGTAAAGGATTAAGTGAAATGCAGAAAAGCATTTTCAAACACTATCTCAGTATCACCATGGGGATCGTGATCTTCAGCTTTGTCATGCTGGGGAGCATGATGCTGCTGGTTTTTTCCCGTTATTGGAAAGAGGAAAAGAAGGAGCTTCTTACCCAGAACGCCACCTCCACTGCCAGTCTGGCCAGCGGTTTTCTCATCAGGCAGCAGGAGACCGGCTACCAGCTTTCCACAGAAGTCCTGCGGGGATTCATTGCCAGCTTTTCCGACAGTATTGACGCGGATATTTTCGTCACAGACATGAACGGCTCCATTCTCGTTGGGAGTTTTGCGGACAGCGGCCTGGAGGAACCCGCCCAGGTACCGGTTCAGGCGGTAGAGGCGGCGTCTAAAGGCCTGTACGAGGCCAGGGGCAATTTCGGCGGGTTTTACAGGGGCGGCTACTACATTATCGGCGTGCCACTGCTCGTGAAGGAAGACAATGTCTGTGTGGGGGCGGTGTTTGCCGCCACAAGCATTTCCAGCGTAAACGCATTTCAAGGAGAACTGTTTAAAATATTCCTGATTGCCGCGGCGGCGGCGCTGGCGGCGGCTTTTTGCGTGGTGGGCGCGTTTGCCTACCGGCTTGTAAAGCCTCTGCGGCAGATGTCTGCGGCGGCCCACAGCTTTGGCGCGGGAGATTTTTCCGTCCGTGTTCCCGTGACCAGTACCGATGAGCTGGGTCAACTGGCGGTTTCCTTCAACAACATGGCAAACTCTCTTTCCATTTCCGAGGGGACCCGCCGCAGTTTTATCGCCAATGTGTCTCACGAGCTGAAGACCCCTATGACGACCATTGCCGGGTTTATCGATGGCATTCTGGACGGTACAATTCCTCGGGAAGAACAAGATAAATACCTGAGAGTTGTATCCAATGAGGTTAAAAGGCTGTCCCGGCTTGTCAGATCCATGCTGGACCTTTCCCGGATCGACAACGGGGAAATGAAGCTGCATTCCACCAAATTCAATATTACCGGTACCATTGTCACCACGCTGCTTACCTTTGAGCAGAGCATCAATGAAAAGCAGATAGAGGTACGGGGGCTGGAGGACGCCCGCCCCCAGACCGTATACGGCGACCAGGACCTGCTGCATCAGGTGGTGTATAACCTCATTGAAAACGCGGTAAAATTTACCGATATTGGAGGTTATATTTGCGTACAGGTGACGGACAGCATCGACCGCACTACGGTGGTGATCGAAAACAGCGGGCAGGGCATTGCTCCGGAAGAGCTTCCCCGGATCTTTGAACGGTTTTACAAGACGGACAAGTCCCGCAGCAAGGATAAAAACGGCATGGGACTGGGACTGTATATTGTGCGCACCATCTTGAAGCTGCACGGCGGGGATATTGCCGTGAGTTCCGTGGCCGGTCAAAGCTGCCGGTTTGAGTTCTATATCCCCAAGCCGCCGGAAGCGCCGAAATTGAAGGAAAATCCTCCCCCAAAGCTGAAAGAGCCGAAAAACAGGGAAAACAAAGCGAAAAAGAGCAGAAACGAATCTGAAAGGAGCAAGGAACATGACTGATGAGCAGAACCCCGGCACGGAAGAACAGCAGCCGGAGAAGGAAAATATCCCGGAGGGATCGGCTGCGGAAGAAACGCCCGCCGGATATGAGCCGCCGAAGACCGCAGAGGAAGCAGGTCCCGTTTCCGAAAGCCCGGAAGGGGCCTGGGAAGAGCCTGCTGTGCCTGAAACGGCGGAGACGCCGGTCCCCAGCGTAGAAGAGCCGGTTTATCCGCAGCAGACGCCTGCTGCGGAAGATACTTCCACAACGCCCGTCTTTCAGGCGGTTCCTCCGGAAGAGCCGGTTGGGCAGCACGCCGGGTTCCCGGGCAGTACGGCTCCTGAACAGTCTCCGCAGCCCTGGCCCCAGGGGCCCCAAGCCGCGCCGGAATTTATCCCGCCTGTACAGCAGAACTGGTATCCCCAGGGAAGCCCGGTCTATCAGCAGCCCCCCTATTCCCCGGCCGGATACGGGCCCTATCAGCAGCCGCAGCAAGGCCCGGGTTTTTATCCCCCTGTGCCTGCTCAGCAGGGACAAGCCTATTACCACCCGGCTGCGCCCCAGCAGAGCTATTACGCCCCTCCTGCGGGCTGGGGTTATCCGGCGCCGCCTCAGGGGTATACCGGATACGGAATGCCTCCCGCTCCGCCCAAAAAGAAAATGTCCGTGGGGCTGAAGGTCTTTATCTGGGTGGCGTCCATTCTGGCGGCCGCAGCGATTTTAGGCTTTGGCGGATACCTTGTCTACCACGCCGTTTTGGGACAGGCTTCTCAGGATTTTCGCGGAAATCTGCCCTATGACTACCAGATACCGGAGCTTCCCCGCGGCGGCGGCGATGACGGCACGCCTGATTTTGACGACGGCGTAGAGCCGCCGGAGGCCGATGAAAATACGCAGCCTGATGTGGACGTTACACCCAATACTGACGGCATTACCATCAAAGAGAAGCCGGCGGGAGAAGAGCTTTCCGCCCAAGAGGTATATGAAAAGGTGGTAAAATCCACCGTGACGGTGGCAGTTACACTGAATCGCGACGGGCAGGAGCAGAACAGCACCGGCACGGGGATCGTTGCCACGTCTGACGGTTATATCATTACCAATTCCCATGTAGTGCTCAATTCCAAAAGCAGCATTGTGGAGATCACCACCTATGACGGGCAGCAGTACGATGCGGTGGTGGTAGGCGTAGACCGCACCACCGACCTGGCGGTGCTCAAGACTAACGATTATGGGTTTACTCCCGCCGAATTCGGAGATTCGGCCCAGCTTTCCATCGGGGAGTCTGTGGTGGCCATCGGAAATCCAGGCGGCGCTAAATTTTCCGGCTCCATGACCGGCGGCTATGTTTCCGGTCTCAATCGGGAGGTTGGCCGATACAGCGAAAACGGCATGACTTATATCCAGACTGACGCGGCCATCAATCCCGGAAACTCCGGCGGCCCTCTGGTAAACATGTGCGGCCAGGTGGTGGGCATCAACTCCTCCAAGATCATCACAGACGGCTACGAGGGCATGGGTTTTGCTATTCCTGTCAGCGAGGCGAAATCCGTCATTGATGTGCTGCTTTCCGGCGGTTATGTGAAAGGCCGTACCCGCCTGGGAATCACAGGGACGGAGATCAGCGAGATGCAATCCGCTGTTTATGGAGTGCCGAGAGGCTTTGCCATTACAGAATTTGACGGGGAAAGCGCGTTTACCGGAACGGACGCCCAGACAGGCGACATCATCACTGCCATTGACGGCGATACGGTAACGGGCCTGAGCGATATCTCTAATCTGCTGACGCGGTACGCGCCCGGCGACACGGTGACCATCACCCTGTACCGCAGGGGGCAGGGCACCATCGAGGTGGAAGCGACTCTTCTGGAAGACAGGGGCGAAACGCAGAAATAAAAATGCCATAAAAAAACAGAGAGGGACCGGTATTTGCCGGTCCCTCTCTGTTTTTTGAAACGTGTGGAATTATTTTTCCGGGTCCAGCAGGCTCAGCTGGCCGGGAAGCTGCCCGTCAGGCTGGGGCTCTGGCTCAGAGGGTTCTGCGGGCCGCGTCTTTTCAGGCGGTTTTTCCTGCTTTGTCTTTTCAGACGGCGGGTTTTCCCGGAGCTCTTTTTGCACCGGCCCGTGGCTTGCAGGGGCCGGGCTCGCTGCCGGCTTTTGGACAGGCTCCTGGACCGCAGCGGGCGCTGTGGAGGGCTTTGACTTTTCGGCGGGCTGGTCCGAATGCTTTGCAGACTGCCGGAGCCTTTCGGCCATGGGAGGCCTTGACTGGCTGGGTCCTTCCGGCAGAGAAAATTCCTCGGTGTACATGGAAGCCTGCACAGGCATGATAGGCCCGTTTGGATCCGGCCTGGCAGACTGGGGAACAGAAGGCTGCTGTGAGAGCGCTTCATGAGTGGCATGCGGAGCGGAAAGCTGCGCACGCGCCGGAACCGGGTGGGCAGGCTGCCTGGGTGGGACGGAGTGAGGATGGCTTTGAGAAGCCGGGTCCGTATGGTCGGAAAGCCGATGCGGAGGAGCCGTTACAAGCTCCGGGGTAGAGCTGATGGCTCGGGGCGGCTGAAGATTTTCCGCTGCTCTGACCTTCTCAAGAACTTCCGCCCGGTTGTCCCGGCGTCGTCCCCGCAGGAACCGTACCAGCAGAAAAACGAGCCCTGCCCCGCCGAGGATCGCGCAGATCACGCCGCCGTAAAACAGGGTAACGGACATGGAATTGTTCTTTACATTCAGCTGCGCAAAGGTCACATAGTTGGATCCATCGGTTTCGGCGAACTGAGAAGAGGAATCCTGCGTATGCAAAGGGACCTTTGGCCGCGATACTGTGGGCTGTTCGCTCTGCCCTGGACGGTCCGTGGGACGCGGCGAAACTGAGGGGGCCGGTGTTGGCGTCGCGGCGGGACGGACGGTTCCTCCGCCGTTTTGGTTGGGCGTGGGGTCCTCGTTGTCATCGGGCGTATTCGGATCATCGTCGGGG
The DNA here is from genome assembly GCA_964642055.1 of uncultured Acutalibacter sp. Classification (GTDB taxonomy): domain Bacteria; phylum Bacillota; class Clostridia; order Oscillospirales; family Acutalibacteraceae; genus Acutalibacter. The sequence goes on from CAZXLM010000001.1 coordinate 15,553, forward strand.
GGCGGCGTAGGATCGTCCGGCTGAGACGGTTCGGGTGTGGGCTCCGGGGTCGGTTCGGGCGTAGGCACAGGAGTTGGTTCAGGCGTGGGTACCGGCGTGGGCGTAGGCGGCGCCGGCGGTTCCGGGAAGGAAACGGTCCCGTTTGAACCGGAGTTTGTATATGCGGCGGTCCCGTTCTCCTCCGCGGCAAAGGCGGGAACAGCCAAAGCGGAACCTACCAGCAGCAGGGACAAACACGCTGCCACAAAACGCAGGCGGCGGTGAATCATATGTATGGCCATTCCTTTCTTCGGATTCTTCGGAAATAAGAGATGCTTTACGCAAGATATAGTATCTTATTTTCTATAATATCACAAGTTTCGGCAGGATTCAATCTTTTTTCCGGGGCCGGAAAAATTTGTTTTTTTAAAGAAAAAAGGCCTTTGGGGCGTTGATCTCCCCAAAGGTCCTTTGACCGCTTATTCTCCCAAAATTTCCCGCTGCTTTTTCCTGCTGAAGCCGCCCAGAACAAGGGCGTAGGATTTATCCAGCATTTCCCGGAGGAGCTCCTCCGGCACGGCGCCGTCCGGCAGAATGGAATTCCAGTGGAGCTTGTTGGAATAATAGCCGGGGATCACGCCTCCGGGGTACTGCCGGCGGTAAAACTCCCCTTCCAGGGGTTCCAGCTTCAAATTGATGTAGTAGGGTTTGTTGCCGTTTGCGCCGTCCAGCAGGACGGCGGCGAACATTTTTCCGCCCACATGGTAGCGCACCCAATTCCAGCTTTCCTGTAGATCTTTGGTGACGCCGGGCTTTTTCAGCAAGTATTCGTCGATCCAAGGATATTTCATTTTGTCCGCTCCTTCTTTATCAGCGCCCGGCAGCGCTCTATCCGCGCGCCCTTGGGATTGTCGCCGTGTTCTGGGTCGTTGGAAAAGCGTTGAAGAAGGTCGCAGGGAAATTCTGCGCATTCCCCGCAGAAAGCCACGCCGCGGCCGATGGCGCACTCCGCCACAGAGCAGGGCCTTTCCGAGGCGTGGAAGGGGAACCCCTTGGTAGCGACACACCCGCCGCAATGGCAGCTTTCCACAAACTCGCAGTTCTCACAGTCCAGGCCGCAGTAGGTGGTGATTTTTTTACAGACGCTCATTGATAAACACTTCCTTTTTCAGTTTTCAAAGACGATCGCCGGAGCAAATCTCTCTGCGTAGTTTCTATGATACAGAAAAAACAGGACAGATGTCTGTCCTGTTTTTTGATGGGCCCAAAATTTTTATTTCCCCCCAAAACCAATGCGTTCCTGGATATAGGGGACCAGCTCGCCGATGGGCAGACGGACCTGCTCCATGGTATCCCGGTCGCGGACGGTGACGCAGCCGTCGGTTTCGCTGTCAAAATCGTAGGTGACGCAGAAGGGTGTGCCGATCTCGTCCTCCCGGCGGTAACGCTTGCCGATGGAGCCGGTTTCGTCGTAGTCTGTCATAAAGTGTTTGGAGAGCTGCTCCTGAACTGCCAGGGCCTTGTCTCCCAGCTTTTTGGAGAGGGGCAGCACAGCGGCCTTGTAGGGCGCAATGGCAGGATTGAAATGCAGGACCACCCGGGTATCGTTCTTCTCCGCATCGATGACCTCCTCGTCGTAGGCTTCGCACAACAGGGCCAGCACGGTGCGGTCCAGTCCGTAGGTGGATTCCACGATATAGGGGATAAACTTCTCGTTGGTTTCCGGGTCCAGATATTCCTGCTTCTGCCCGCTGTATTCCTGGTGGCGGGAAAGGTCGAAATCGGTGCGGTTGTGGGTGCCGTTGATCTCGCCCCAGCCGAAGGGGAACAGATACTCGATGTCGCAGGCCGCCTTGGCGTAATGGGCCAGCTTTTCGTGGTCATGAAAGCGCAGATGGTCCGCGGGCAGGCCCAAGTCTTCAAAGTACTGCCTGCCGTAATTCTTGAAGTATTCGTAAAGCCCCTCATCGGAGCCCTCCTTGCAGAAGGTCTGGAACTCCATCTGCTCGAATTCGATAGTGCGGAAGGTAAAGTTCCCAGGAGTGATCTCATTGCGGAAAGCCTTGCCGATCTGTCCGATGGAGAAGGGCAGCTTTGCCCGCATGGTCCGCTGGACGCTGAGGAAGTTTACATACTCGCCCTGGGCGTTTTCCGGCCGGAGGTAGATGACGCTCTTGCTGTCGTTCGTTACGCCCCGGAAAGTCTGGAACATCAGATTAAATTCCCGGATGTCTGTAAAATCGTGTTTGCCGCAGTTTGGGCAGGGAATATGATGGTCCTTGATGTACTGGAACATTTCTTCCTTTGTCATGCCGTCGGCGTGGGCCTCTGGGTCAAAGTCGTCGATGAGATTGTCCGCCCGAAAGCGCATTTTACATTCTTTACAGTCCAGCAGAGGGTCGGAAAAGCTCTGTACATGGCCGCTGGCTTCCCACACTCTGGGGTGCATGAGGATATCGGCGTCCACCTCATAGCTGTTCCTGCGCTCCTGAATGAAGCGCTTTCTCCAGGTATCCTTTACGTTGTTTTTGAGCCTTGCGCCAAGGGGACCGTAGTCCCAGGTATTGGCAAGGCCGCCGTAAATTTCGCTGCCCGGGAAAATAAAGCCCCTGTTCTTGCAGAGATTTACGATGGTCGCCATGCTCTTTTCAGCTGCTTCCATTTCAAAAAACCGCCTTTCTGCTCCGTAGGTTATTTTCAGTTTCAAATGCAGTACCGGCGCTGCATAAAAATTTTCATGGAAGAAACTGACGCTTCCAAGAAGCGCGAGGTTTCTCCTGTAAAGCAACCGGTTCCCGGCCATTATAGCATTTTTGCCGGCGCAATGCAATGTGAAAACAGCGGAAATTCTCGATCGGTCAAAAAACCCCCGCACGGCGGGAAGCCGCGCAGGGGTTTATACAGCAGTATTGAACGAATGTTACTTCACATAGCCCACCGCACGAAGCAGATAGGCGTAATACCATTCGGAGACGGGGACGTCCGCGAAGGGAGAAGTCCCAAATTCTGCCTTGAGCGCCGCGATATCTTCGTTGTCAGGGGCAAAGCCGGCGGCAATGGAGATCATGGTGACGGATTCGGAACGGCTGATGTTGTTCCTGGGCCGGAAGGTGCCGTCGCTGTAGCCATGAAGAATGCCATTGTCGGTCAGAGCGATGATGTAAGGCGTGGCGTTGTTGCCGGCCTCCAGATCTGTGAAGCCGGGATCCGCACTGCTCTCAAGCTTCAGCTTCAAAGCTGAAGCTACCATGACGCTGGCTTCGGCGCGGGTAATAGGCTCATCCGGGTGGAAAGTGCCATCGGAATAGCCGTGTACAAGCTCTTCCCGCTCGGCATAAGCCACATAGCTTTCATACCACTTGCCCAGGGGGATATCGGAGAACGAACAGGTCCCGTAATCCGCGGTGGGGTCAAAATCCGTACACAGGGCAGACACCAGCATGCGCAGGAACTCCGCGCGGGTCACGTTTCTGCCGGGCCTGAAGGAGCCGTCTCCGTAGCCGCTGACAAACGGAGTGCTGACAATCTCAGGCTCTGTGACGTCTTCCACGGGAGGCCCGCTGACCGTATCGCCTTCCCCGCTGTTTTTCGCAGGAGGCGTGGAGGCCGTGCCCTCTGCGGCATGCTCATGGTCGTGGGAATGCAGGGATTCCTCATAGACCCAGTTCATGTCCTTGTCAAGGATACGCGCGGGGATCAGAGAATCGGAGCCGGTGGTTTTCCCCAAGAGATAATTGGTGTTGTTTCCGAAGGAATAAACAGAACCATCGGGGGCAACGCCAAAGGTGTTGTCGCTGCAGGCAAAGACTTGGACGTAGTCAAAATTTGTTTCCATAGGAGTGTCGGCGCGCTGACTGCTGCCGGAGCCCAGCTGGCCGGATATTCCGTAGCCCCAGGCGTATACAGCCCCGTCGTTGGATACGGCAAAATTGTGCTGGGAACCGGCGCTGACGCTGCGGATCCCCGTCAAAATCTGCGTCAGGCCGTTGACGGCTGTGCCGCCGCCTACGCCGGTCTGACTGTATGTATTGTCCCCGCAGGTCCAGAGAGAACCGTCCTTCTTCAGGACACAGGAATGGGAGGAACCGGCGGCAATGTCCGCCGCGTTCTCGGCGACCTGCACAGGCTCGGTTACTTTTTCTACGGATTTCCCGTCTTCCTCATAGCCGATCTCAAAAAGGGAATCGCTTCCCCAGCCGTACACGGAGCCGTCTTCCATGAGCGCAAGGCCGAAATTCTTTCCCAGGCTCACCTTTTTTACGCCGGACTCCATGATCTGGACGGGCGTGGCGGAATCCTCCGTCGTGCCGTTGCCCAGCTGGCCGGAATCGTTCTGGCCCCAGGTGTACAAAGCGCCGGTTTTGCTCACATAGGCGGCAAAAGTTTCGCTGGCGGCTGCCTGAACGGCGTCTTTAGCCAGAAGGCGCCCATCCTCCCTGCTGCCCTTTTCACCGGCTGGTTCTGTGCCGTAGACCCGGAGTTCCCCGTTTTTGGAAACCGTCAGAGTCCGGCCCGGAGATACGGCCGCGCCGGCCACATTGCTCAAAAGCTGTACCGGCTCAGGCGAATAGGTGAGCTCGGACTCCGGAAACTGGCCGTCATCGTTGACGCCCCAAAAGTAAAGGTCGCCGCCGGAGAGGGCTGCCGTATGAGTGGAAGAACTCCACACCGACACGTCATACCGGGGAGGCTCCGTGTTGGCGGCGGCGGTGTTCAGGACGATGCCGACAGCCAAAGCAGCCGTCAGGCCCAGACAGAACAATCCGCGCAGTTTGCCGCTGAATGGACGATGAATTTCATGCTTCAAAATCGAACACCTTCCTTGAAATAAGTTTTCATGTGGAAATGAAAAACATAGAGTTTTGAGAACATGATTTCATATTCACGCTTTTACGGTATTATCCACATATATTATAGGGGATAAATTTTGGGCTGTCAATGGAGAAAAACCGAAAAAATGTCGAGAACGGCGGGAAATTTTGCGGTTTCTAAAAAGCGTTTCAACAGCGGGAACGAACAGCCTGAGGGAAAAAGCCCGGTGTAAAATACAGGGTGTGGCAAAGGAAAATTTCCGGAATACAACATTTTGTATAAATTGGCTGTTATGGGAAAAGGCGCCGCCGGCTTTTAAAAAAAATACAGCGGGGAATTCCCGGTTTTCCGCAAAAATTTTTTGCCAAAAAAACGTAAAAATTTACAGAAGAATATTGACGTTTTCCTGGTTATGGGTATATTATATATGATGTATAGAAATATACCATGGGTATGCTATGCTCATTTTTCAAAAACACTCTTGGCTGTTCGGCAAAAGAGAGGGCCGAATTTCCGGAAATATACGCACTGTATTTAACCAAATATCCGGTTGAGCTGAGACTTCTGGAGGGCTGAAAACTATGAAATGTTTGCGGAAAATAACAGCTTTTATCCTGGCGTTTATCCTGGCAGTTTACGGACTGCCGGCGATTCCCTCTGCCCAGGGCCTTGTGGCCATGGAAGAGCTGGGCGGCTACAGGGAAACCAGCGCCGCCCAAAAGAACGCGCAGAAGGAAACGCAGAGCGCGAACACGAATATGCGTAACAGCGCGGCGGCGTATGATCTGCCCAGAAACAGCGGGGAAGTGCCCCAGACAAAAATGCGGTTTATCCAGAAGAGCTTTGACGGATCCACCGGTATTCTCACCATGAGCCTGCAGATCAGTCCGGAGCTGGACGGCACAAACAACTGGAACATTGCCGAAGGCGTGTTCGTTTTCCAGACGGACTTGGCCACGGTGACGCCCGTAACAAATCCTCAGGACGGTTCTCAGCGCCAGGAGATCATTGGCATGGCCGGGCGAAGCGCCATCGTGAGTTCTTCGGAAAACCCTGAAATGCTGGCTTATGAAGAAAATACCCGCGCGGACTGGATCGAGGGACGCTTTAACGAGCTGATGAATCCGCCCATAACGTTTGAAACGAATCACACCGCCTTTATGACGGCCCGCGGGCCGGACGGCAAGCTGAACTGCTATTTCCAGTTCCGCTACATAGACAATACGGCCACGGAATTAGACGAAGAAGGCTATTTCACCGTGATGGATTTCGATTTCCAGTGCTACGCCGGAAACGACGGCAGCCCCAAGCCTGCGACGAACACGGACTGCCTTTTCGCGGGGTCGCTTTATCTGCCTCAGAGTACGGCGGAGGCGGAAGCGATATGCGACAGCTTCTCTTATACGAAGGAGGACGGGACGAAGGTCCCCATGACCATGGGGGGCGCGGCGTTTATTCAGAGATACAGAGACCGCTCCTACACTTTCCACGACGCCGTATATTATTACTATTCCCAGCCCGGACTCAGCGAATGGCGGAATCTCAGACTGTACAACGATGAGTGGGTGGCCTTGAACCGCAGCACCTGGTGGATCGAGGGGGCGCCGGTCCAAGCCGCGGCAGACGCCGGCCCCGGACTGTGGTATGAAAACATCGACAAGCTGTATGTAACTACCGGCTTTAACGCGGGCTGCGGAAATACGTTCAGCGAGGCCGGCGCTTCAGGAGAGGCCGGAGACTTTATCCTTCCTGACAATGAAATAGACAGCGAGGACCCCCGCTATGTGATTCCCACCGAGGAAGAGCAGAAAGACGGAAGCTGGATCCCTGACGCCTACCTGGGCAGGGAAGGCATATCGGTCCCCATGAAATATTTCCTGTCAGTAGACGTTTCAGGCAATTCCGTCAGCTCCCCCACGCACGAGGGAATAGACGCGGTTCTGGAAAACATAAAGTGGGAATTTTGGCTGGACGGCGTGATCCCCCTGAGCGAATGCGAGACCTCTCAGGAGGAGGCGGCAGGAGAGATCATTTCCACCCTGGAGGGAGACCGGCTGGTGAAGGAAGCCGTCCTTTCAGACAGCGGCATTTCCGAGTCTTATCAGGGCACAAAAGTGTGGAAGGTATATGACGCCGTCACCGGCGAGTATTTGACGACCTCTCCCATAGGCGTTCTCATGGTGAAGGACCCGGCTACGGAGATCACCTACATGGATAGCTTCTCAGATACGGGAGATACCGAGTTCAGCGTCAGAGGATCGGCCCCGCAGTTCTATGTGACAAGTAAAGCCGCGGACCCTGACAGCTATATCTGGAACAGATCCGTTTCCACACACGCGCTTTCAACGCAGTTTGATATTCGCGCTTCCTATGACCCCGAGGGAGCCAATTACCAGGGCAATGTCATTACGGTACGGCTGTACAAGGAAGAAGACGTTCCCACCCGGGTGGATCTGAGGACAGACCATCTCGATACCTTTGAAAAAGAAGCAGGGGGAGAAACGATACAGGGCGTTTACACCGGAACCACCGTGCTGAACGATCCCTCCGTGGAGACCGCCAACGACTGCTTCACCTCCGGCGTTTCCATCTATTCTACCTTATATAATCAGTATGGGGTAGCGCTTCCCGGAAAATGGACTGAGGTAACGTTCGTCCCTGAGGCTTCTGTGGATTCCGCAGAAAACCCGGGTCCCTTCCAGGTCGTACAGGTCTCCAGCCCCATTGCCGGCGGCGGCACGGAGTTGACGGACACATATACCATTAGATACATGGACGGCAAAAATGTCAACGATGTGGAAAAGGGCGTTTACGTTTTGCGCGCTGTTTATAACGATGTGAAGCTGGGCAGGGTAGACCAGGCCGACGTCAGGATCTATGTCGATAAGCCCAACAACCGCCTGAACTTTGTAAGCACCCGGTTCTCTGTGGATTCCGGGACCGCGGACGTTCAGTATGACCGGGAGACCGCAGACGGCCTTGGCAGGGTCGTTGCGGTGAATTGCAGCGTTCCGCCGCGGCCCGATGGAGTTACGATCGCTTCCGTTACCGGAAATATCGAGGTCATGGAGCTTGCGAACCAGTGGCGGACGCAGTTTAACTTCGGTCCCGCTTACGACGTAGTGCCGAATCTGCGCACTGCGGACGGCAATATCTTTGATTTGAACAAGGTCTACAACAACCCTCAGATGTCTCTGCGCTTTGAGGCGCTGGGCGAGCTGCCCGCCGGGGTCGCGCTCAGCGAAGGCTTTGCCCGAAACGGACAGTTTACCTACAACAGCAAAGCCCAGACAACGCCGGATTCTACAGCGGATCTGGTGCAGGCTCCGGAAACGACGGAGCCGGGCGGGTTCGTTTGTAAAATGACGGCTGACTACAACGGAGAAAGCCGTTATGTGGTGTATCATTTCAGATTCCGCAGGGACGACCCGTTCCTGAACAAAATTGTCATCAGGTCCATTCCCGCCGTTGAAGTGCCCAAGGAGACGGAGGACCCTGTGGAGCGGAACCTGACTGTAAATGTGGAGGCGGTCAACCAGTATGGCGACTGGTGGAACTGGGTCGGCGTGGAAAGCGCCTACGGTCCCGGCGGTTCGCTGAATATCGGCGACGATCCGGAGCCCTGGTCCCTGTATTCCGATGAGGCCCTGCCCGCAGGCGTATCGCTGGGCGGCGAGCACAACGCCGTACTGACGGTAGATTATACGGCCAAAGCGTGCGTGGTCAAAGTCCGGGCGAAATACGCCAACAAGATATCGGAGCCGGCAGAGATCGTCATACGGCGGCTTCCCAGCGAGCCCTCCGCGATCACCGGTCCCCACTACAACGGCGGCGGAACGGTCTATTCCCCCGCCAAAGATGAAAACGACCGGGTCGTCGAACCCGCCATTCAGGTTCTTGACCAGTACGCTACGGAAATGGACCCGGAGGATTACACGGGCATCTGGTCCTATACGGTGACCCCTGCCAGTGCCGGAGCTTATATCCAGATGGACAGGAATACCGGCGCGCTGACAGTGAAGAAGTTCGCGCCGGACTGCCGGGTATCCGTTTCGGCATCCATCAAGGCAAACAATGTAACTAAATGGGTATCGACCACCGTGACGGTGGCGCGGCGTGACAGCGAAGTGACCGAACTCCTTCTGGAAACGGCGGGAGAGAAGACGGACGAGCTGCGTTACCCTTCCCGGGAGGACAGTGCCGGAAGTGCGGTCAATACGCTGAGGGCCTACGGGATCACGCAGTACAGCGTAAACGACGACGACAAGCAGCTTTTGACCAGCGGGCTGGAATGGAGCCTGATGGAGGTGGAGTTCCAAGACGGCAAGATCTACCGCTATGACGAAACCGGCGATGGAGAGCCTGCGGACGGAGAAATAACCTACAATTCCGGAAGCGGCCGATATACGGCCCGCTCCTCTGTGCAGTGTACCACCCAGGGCTCCCTCACCTTCCTGAACGTGACGAGCCAGGCTCTGCTGCCCTCTTACATCACCGTGTCCGCGAGATATGAGAACGGCACCACGGCAGCGCTGAAGATCAAGGTGGCCAGGAAAGCCTCCTACCCCTATTCCCTCTATTTCCCACTGGAAACCTACCGGGACGGCATTCAGGTGCCTACGGCGGGAAGTCCCAAAAACACGCTGACCCTGACGGCCAGGGTCATGGACCAGTACGGCATCTTCATGGATGGGAAAACGGTGCAGTGGACTGCGCCGGACAGTCTCCCCAGGGGCGTGAGCGTCGATGTGGGGCAGAATCTTGTTGCGGTGGACAGCACCGCGCAGCAGGGATCCTTCCCCATGCAGGCCAGCTATTTCGAGGCCGGTATGGACGCTCCGCTGCAGGAGGAGCAGTATGTTTCCATTGTCCAGAACGAGCCTCTCAGGATAACGAGCGTGAAGGTCCTGGGGATCCGGAACCGGGAAAGCAGCATGGAAATTACGCTTCCGGCGGCAAAAACGGGAACGGGCTACGACACCCACACGCTGCTGGCTCAGGTTTACGACCAGTTTGACAACCCCATGTCCAGCGCAGTTTCCTGGAGGATCGTGGAAGAGGAAACAACGTCCGGCATTCAGGCGGAGTTTACGGACAGTAACTCCGGTATCCTGCGAGTGGAGTTTACGCAGGCGGGTTTGACCGCGCTGGAAAACGGCGATGGGCAGATCACTGTAGAGGCGGTTTCCCAGAGAGACGCAAGCGTGTCCGGCAAGGGGACGATCTCCGTGAAGCTGCAGGAAGCTCAGGCTGTTTACGCCGTGCCCACGCTGCTTTACACCGCTGACGAGGAAGGCTCCAGCTTTATCACGGAGGACGGGGTCCACAAGCCGGTAGTGCCGGCAAAGGGAGACCCGAACACGGAGGTCAAGCTGGAAGCGATTGCAAAGGACCAGTACGGGAGAAACGTAAACTGGCCTGCCAAGCTGAATCTTTCGGTTCTAGGCCTTGATTCGGACGTGACCCTGCGGCAGGACAGCACAGCGGGAGAAAACGGCGCTACCAGAAACCTTGCCACTATGTCTATCGGCTATAGAGTTACGGGATATCTGCGGTATGTCACGGCTTCCATAGAAGGCCAGACCGTTTCCCCGGAAGAAGCCACGCTGCAAATACAGCTGCACAAGGGACCCTCTTATCCCTGCGAGCTGGTGTTCCCGGAGGGGGCTTCCCAGTCCTTCGGCGTCCCCTATTGGGTCAGCGACCCGGGCGCGGTGCTCCCGTCTGAGGATACCACAGAGGAAGTGACGCTGACAGCCCAGGTCGTGGACCAGTCCGATGCGGTGATGGCTTCGGCTGAAAGCTGGCTCTATCCCATCTGGGAATTTGTGGGAGACCACGAAGGCGTGGAATTTTCCGACAGCATGACGAAGGACGCCCAGGGCAGGGCCACCGGCGGCACGCTGAGCCTGAACGTGACGAACCGGGCGCCCTCCCAGGTGACGCTGCGGGTATCCACCCACGGTGTGGATACTGCCGATGCTGGCTATAACGAAAGCAAATTCGTAAAGCTTCTGACGGTCAACCTGACCCGCAGGCCGTCTTCCGCATACTATTTATATATAGACGGCATAAACGCCGACGGTACCGCAGAGGAGCCCATAAAGCGGCCTTATGCTTCCGAAGGTTCTGTGGATTACCAGTTTAAGCCGGTGGTATACGACCGGTACGGGACCGCCATGGAAGACGCGGCGGTGGAGATGGACCTGAAAACAGACGAGCTGGCCGATGAGGGCTTCGTGATCGAGGAAGTCTACCAGAGCGGACAGAGCGCGGATAAAGGGAACAAGCCCATTTCGTACAAGATCTACCGGGTAGAGCATTCCGGAGATACGGAGACAGACAGCGGCACGCGGGTGCTGGTTGCCGAATTTGACTGCCAAAGCGGGAAATTCACGGTGTACGCCGCCTGCGAGCAGCTGGATTCCGTCACACTGCGGGCTTCTTACCCGGCGCTGGGCGCGGTCAACGGCGTCAAAGAGATCAAGCTGAGCATTGAGGAAGAATCCGCCCGACCCGTCAGCGTGAAGATCAGCGGCAATCAGGGCGACTACTATATCGATACCGGCAGCGCGTCCTCCGGAGAAGAAGGCGGGGAAACGCCGGACATTGCGGACCACATCTACGCCATGGTATATGACCAGTACGGAAGGGCGTACACAGGAAGAGTCCTGGTATACTGGGATCTTCTGCTGGCGGAGACGGGGGAGGACGGCCAGTACCTTCCCTATGATACAGAGCTGGACGAGGAAGGACTGCCGAGAGCGAACGGCGATTTCCTTGTACAGCTGGGAACAAAGGAGAGCGATGGTTCCAGCTGGCTGATCGTAAAACCGGGCAGCTTCTTCGAGAACAAGAAGGTTATGCTGCAGTGTCAGGTCATTGACCAGCAAACGCCCAGCAACCAGTTCTACGGCTATTCTGAGGTAAACGTCCAGAAAAAGGCAAAGCGCCACAGCCATTCCGGCGGGATCCGCGTGACCTTTGACGCAGGAGAGTACGGAAAACTGATAGGCGCAAGCGAACAGTATGTGGAATATGGCGAAGTGCCGGAAAACGTGCCGGGCGTGAAGACCATAACGGGCTACGGCTTTATGGGCTGGACGACGGACGGTGAAACCGTGGTGGACGCTTCCAAAATAGAGGTATTCAGCGATACGGTCTATTCCGCGGTTTACAGGAATATCACCAATACCAAGTTCCTGGAGGGCTACAGCGACAACACAGTCCGGCCAAACAACCACGTCACCAGGGCGGAATTCGTCTTTATGGTGGCCCGGGCGCTGGGAGGCTTTGACGAGACAAAGAATTACGGCGCGTCCTTCCCGGACGTTGACAGGAAAAAGTGGTATGCAAACGCCATCGCCTATGGAAAGCAGGTGGGCATCGTTGATGGCTATCAGGACGGTGGTTTCCGTCCGGAGGACAAGATCACCCGAGCTGAGGCTGCCAGGATACTGGCAGACGCCATCGGGCTGGACGCCAGCTCCATTGAGAAAGAAGCCCAGGGGCCGAAAACGTTCTCCGACGTGGTCCCCGGCGCGTGGTACGAAAACTATGTGGAGGTCCTGTATCGGGCCAACGTGGTGGACGGCTATGAGGACGGCACCTTCCGCCCCAGGAACAGAGTTACCCGGGCTGAGGCGGTAAAGCTTATCCTGATGACCACAGTGAACGCGCCAAACGACCTGGAGCTGGAAAATATCAGGGAATATGCCTTCTGTCCCTTCTCAGACATCAGAAGGACACATTGGGCTTATGCATATATCCTTCGCGCGGCGGGAATTGCTTGACCGCTGCACAGGCACAATAAGGAGGTATGGTTTTCATGAGTAAGATGGAAACAACTTTCAGGAAAGGAAAAAAGCAACGTAAAATCGTGCTGTTGTCGCTGCTGCTGGCCGCTGCTCTCGCGGTGTCCGGTGTTGTAACGGCAATGGCGGCCCAGGGCTGGCAAGGCCGGTTCTACATCAGCGTTTATGGGGAGCACCCGGTCAATGCCGGCAGCTATTGGGGCGGCGACGAAATGGTGCAGGACGCCTCCATGCAGCTCTCCACTACAGAGCGGGCCAATTTCCGGGCGGATAAGATCTTTTACTGCTACGGAGACGAATACATGACCAGCTCTTGGGGCTGGGGTTCAAGCAACTCCCCGGTAAAAGAGCTGAGAGCCTTTGAAGTCTACTCCACGGACATTACTTCCACGTCCGCGGTGCAGATGAGCATTGAGCTGTCAGAAAAGGACAAAAAAAGCTGGACGGAGTACCAGGATAAGGATTACACCCGGTTTACCTACAGGAACTCCTCGTCCATTACTTACAGCTCCTTCAACGACCTGATGTCTAAGATCACGGTATATTTTGACAGCACGAAGGGCGAAAAGAGCGGCCAGGCCAAGGTCTCGATCCGGGCTTGGGCCGATCGGGACAAAATGCCCAGCAGCCTGAGTTCGTCTGACAGCAATTATATTATTACGGATCCCTTCTCCTCTTATAGCTGCCAGTTTGACTTCTACAGCTACGCGGAAGGCAGGGCGGATCCGGACAGCGCGGTGGTGGACTACAAGGCCGAGGCCGCGGCGGACCACGATCAGACCTATGAGGAATACGCTCCCGAGCAGACTGACAACGCCGAGGCGGTGAACCCCCAGGATCTGGGCGGCGGCAAGGTGCAGTTCGACATGTTCATTTCCGATACCGGTTCCGGCGGCCGCCGGGCGCAGGTGGGCTACCAGGTGAAGACCAGTTCTTCCCCCTGGACCAGCACGATCCTGCCTGTGTGGGACGACGGTATCTACGGCATTGGCACGCCCAATGAGGACGGCGAATACGACAGCTACTACAACGTGATGAAGGACGGCAAGCCTGTCCCCGGCCAGATAGAGCTGTCAAAGTGGAACAATACCAGGAAGGCCATTCCGCTTACCGTCACCGGGCTGGACGCCGGCGTCACCTATGAGATCCGCGGCGTGGTGGCCACAGACGGTAAAACCGACAACTATAAATATACGGATAGCTTTACCGTACAGTATGAGAAGCCCAATATCAACTCGTTCAATACGGGCAGTTCCAGCAAGATCTACAAGGGCGGCACAGACTCCATTGACGTCAGTGCGCTTTCCGTATTCAACGATACCAATTCCGTCAGCAAAAGCTACATGGGCGTGGACGGCAACCCCTATACGGGTCCCGCCCTGCGGGCAACGCTGTATTTCACTCCCAACCTTCAGCAGACGGTTGAAAACGAAGACGGAGAAGAGGTTCCGGGCGTAGACCATTCCATCTGGTATCAGATCCATTCCGATTTTAAGACCCTGCAGGAGCCCAGCGCGGGAGGTACAGGAGACGAGGAAGAGCCCGAGGTTCCCGTGGTATCTTCCACCTATTCCTACAATCATCTGTATACGCTTCCCTCCAATCTGCAGGACCTGAACCCCGATTTGGAGGACCAGGCCATCAACAGCACAAGCTGTGCGTTCAAGCTGGTAATCACCGACGAATATACCGGCTATTCCATCTATACCTATTCCGACCCCTTCACCATCGACTCCTCTGCTCCCAGCAAGCCCACCGTAAACGTGAAGGACGGCAACGGGCAGGACCTGGTGGTGGATCTGGACCAGCTCCAGGAGGGCCAGGAGGCAGCCGTGGTCGGCGGTAAAAACGCCAGAGTGCGGTTGACCATCGGCGGCTCCGGCGACTTTGGCGGCTCCGGCATCAAGGAATACCGCTACGCCATGTACTATGTGCCCACCGAGGCCGTAACGGCCAGCATGGGCAGCACCCGCCGTGAAATTCTGGAAACCATGCGGCAGTATACGCCCACAGGCAGCGGCGCGGCCACCTATACGGATTGGACGCCTGCCGAGGACGCTATTGAGGTGGATCAGGACGGCAACTATGTGACAAACGAGGACGGCTCCTATGTGTACATAGAGAACACCGCCCAGCTGAACATTTCCAAGGACGGCTATTACCGTATCGACGCCAAGGCCGTGGATAACGCGGGCTATGAAACGCCTGAAACGGACATTTCCAGCGCCTATTTCCAGGTGGACCTGTCCGCTCCCGCCAAACCCGAGGTACATCTGGTACGGCAGAAGGACGGCGTGGAAACGGTCACCGACCTTTCCACAGATCTGGAGCCCTACGACAACAGAACCTATACCAACAGCCTGGTCTGGTTGATTGCTTACTCCACTCCCCAGGTCGGCAAAACGTTGGATTATTTCGAGATCTCCACTGACGGCGGTTTGAACTGGCGCACCACCAGCGACGCGGCCAGCGTACCGGAAAGCGAACGTATTCCGGCCGAGATGAAGGTGGTCGATCTCACGAACGAAACGAAGACTGTTACGGCTTATCCCGACGGGCAGTACGATGCGGGCCAGGAATACCTCTACCAGGTGGCCATCAATTTGTCCGGTCTGGGCATAGACGATTACAGTTCCATTCTGGTGCGCGCCTCCGATACGCTGACAAACGAGTCCCTTACCTCCGACCCGGTGGTCATGCGTACCGTTGGGCAGGCGCCGAGGGCCACCTCCGTTCTGGACCATGAGGGCGTGGAAGTGGCTTTGGCAAAGGGCAAGACCTCGGAATCCGGCCTTTCTGTGAAGACCATTCAGAGAGAGCTGAAAAACCGGGCTGCCCAGAAGATCAACGAGAAATACTACGGCAACGGCGGAAGCACCACGATCGGTGCGGAAGATTTTAACCCCTGGAAGTATCTGAAAGAAAATCTGAAGCATACCAGCGGCAACACGGCCGGCAGCATCAACTGCGACTGGGGCAATACTGCCAGCACGGACGGCCCCTGCGTCGACCCCGGCTGTCCCTACGCGAAGATGGCCGCCATGGGCTACGAGCTGTACACGCCGGAGATGGTAAACGTACAGGGCATGTCGTCCTCTACGTCTCTCGACAGCGTGTTCCCCTGGGTGCGTTACGACCATACCATGTACTATTCCGTAGGCGGCAAGGTGATCCCCACCGTGGCCTATACCCAGGGCGGTAACAGCTCTACGCCGTATAAGACCAATCTGGCGGCGGATACTGAGATGGCTACCTATAAGAACGGCAGCACCACCCGGTATACGGCCACCAAGGACCGTGTCGTCTATCTGGGCCAGACCTCTGTTACCAGCAGTGTTTCCGGCCTGGCTTCTCAGACAGCTACGAACACTGTGTCGGGAAGTTCAACTACTGGTAAGAGCGGCGGCCTGTATGACGAATACATGTACAATATCGACCGCGGCCTTTCCGGCGGCCGGGCGCCGTCCTATGCCTGGGTGCCCGGCAACGAAGAGACCTTGACAGCGGCAGGCAGATTTGCCACCGGATACTCTATGTATAAGCATATCTACCACCTGGTGGACGCCTCTGTTTCCAACGGGACTGTTACATCGGCAGGTGTGAATATCAGCGATTCCGTGAAAGATCAGCTGACCATGAAGAAGATCCGCGGCGTCGGTTATGTATACGGCTCCTTCCGCGACTGGCTGTTCTGCTATAACGATAAATCCGATGGCAAGCAGATCGCCTTTACCATCAACGATGCGGACGTGGTGCCCCACGCCAACGATGGCTTCGGGTTCCTGTTCAACACCACCATTCGCCAGAACAAAGACGGCAAGTGGGTCATTTCCGGTTACCTCTTCTATGAAGGCAACACCCAGGTAGTGGGCAGCTCCAACACCACTACGGGCTTCAGCGCTTTCCGCTGGTACATCGTAAAGCTCATCGATGTAGACCTGGAACAGTTCGCAGACGGCACCATGCGCTACGGCGGCAGAGTTCCGTCTACCTATTCCTTCAGCGGGAACCAGGACACGGACGACTTTGTATTCCTGTTTGACCATACTGTCAGCAGCTATGGCGCGATCGATTCAAGCGGCTCAAACGTCAATGCGGCGAGCAAGGCTATGCAGGTGGGCGATGGCGCGGCGATTTCCAGGTTCGACGGTACCCTGGAAATGATGGCAAAGCGCAGCCCGGATACTTATAGCGCCAGTGTCCGTCACTTCCGCATCGTCATCGGCGATACGGGCACCACTCGTGTGTATATGTATAACACTGGCACGAGCAACTCCCGGACCGTGGAACAGCTGAACGACAAGTTCAACGAAGACGTGACCGATGTGAATATCACCGGCGCCAGCTCCTATACCAGCGGTTTCCGCCTGCTGGACTGGACGCTGTATAAGAACTATTCCTACGCTTCCAACGGCAATGTCAGCAACTATACTACCCAAGGCGGCGTCACCACGCTGGATACCCCGGCCCCCACGGTAGACGGCCTGCAGGTGGGCCATATGGGAAGCTCCACCCTCCACAAGGACACCAACGCCTACGGCTTTGGCCCGCTGGTGGCGGCCCGTACCGAGGCCCACGGCTGTACAATGGACAGCATGGTGGAATTTTCCAACATCTTCCTGCAGGTGGATATGTCCAGAAAGCTGACAGAGGTTGTGACGGAGCCCCAGTGGGGCGGCGGCAAGGCCCGCTTTATCGCCAACATCTCCGACGATTCCATCGACGAGTTCCAGGACCCGGTGCTTACCGCCCAGGTGCAGTGGAGACTCTTCTATGACGAGGCGAAGTTCATCGGCTGGGGCCGTTATCAGAACAAGTCCGTTACAGAACAGTTCCTGGAGCGTGTAGAGGGCGAAGGCATGTACGAATCTGCCACCTCCTCCTCCGGCACACAGCTCACGAAGGAACCCCAGTACGACGACGTGGCGGAATACATCACCCAGCAGTATTTCAAGGCCTTTGGCTTTGACGCCGACAGCACCGAGACCATTGACGAGCAGGTAAAAGCCAAGGTTGAGGGTCACGGCAGCGTCTATTCCCTGGCGGACATGAATAAAGTGCAGTTCTCCGTAACGCCTGAAAAGTACAACACTTCTACGGCCAACCCGGACTTCCCCCAGGGCCGCTGGTATGTGGTACACGACGCCACCGGCTATACGGGCGTGACGGGCGAGAGCAAGACCGGCTCTTACTACGACGGCCTTGACCTGAACATCGTAGAGCCCGGCCGGTATACCGTCTATTTCGCTCCTGACGAGGAAAAGAGGAAAAACGGCTCGCTGAACCCTGCGGACGCGGTGTTCGACTTTGTGGTAAACCAGCCGCCTGAGGCCAGATTCTCCGGCTATATCGAGGATAACGTCATTATGATAGACGACGCGGCCTACGACCCGGATACCGGCTACAGGAACGACGATGGCAGTATCCCCGCGCCCAACGGCCAGGACTATACCTATGTGATAAACGGCGAGACTAAGACCTATAATGATGTGCAGCTCACCGGTATCGCCCAGAAAGACGGCACGTTCCAGGAGGAATGGCGCTGGGATATCCTGTCGAACTACACGGATTCCAGCGGCAACGCCCACCTGATCACGGTAGCTGCCGATGGGTGGAGCACCAAGAATCCCCAGGGCAAGACCCTGTCCGATCTGACGCTGGACTGCGTGACGGCCGACGCCAGGACCTACTGCGCCGCCCAGGTGGGCAGCACGGAGGTAGCGGGTAAGACTGCCTATTACTTGACGGATCTGCCCAGTAATGCCGTGCTCACGGTGTACCAGCGCGCGAAGGATACCTCCACTTATCAGGTGGCGGAAACCGATGCAAGCGGCAACGTGACAAGCTATTCCTATGTGCCCACAACAGGAGTCTACGGCAACACCACCCAGCAGAACCTGACCGGCTCGAACCGGATGACTTACGCGCCTCTGTCCGCCTTCAGCGTGTCCTCCGTGGAGATATACAACACCGCCGTGGACGGCACGGACACCGGAAGGATCACCCTGACCCGGCAGAGCAAGCACACTCAGAAACGCACGGATTATACTGTCTCCTGGTCTATCGATATCGGAGACGGCCGTGCGGAAAAGACCAGGGACCAGTCTCCTTACTACAGCCTGGTCAGAGATACCGGTACAGGCGATTATTATCTGTATCCCGAGTCCTACTATCCCACCAAGGAGTATCCTAACAGGACAGTGCCCGCTGAAGCCGCCAGAAGCAGCATGCCCAGCGGCGTAAAGAAGGTGCTGACACAGGTAACGGCCCCCAGTGTGGATTCGCAGGGCAACGGCAGCGGCCAGTGGGAGATCGCCAAGAGCTACTTTGAGCAGAACGTCCAGGTCGGCGGGAAGATCGTTGTGCAGATGATGGAAAGCATCGTAGGGTACGATAGTCCTCTTGCCACCCAGGAAACCACCATTACGGACGCTTCCGCCCGCGCCGTGTTCTATAAGGCCGACACCACCGCCCCCTCCGGGCAGACGGTCAAGGCCAAGGTCCAGACATGGACTGAGAAGCTGGACGAATTCGGCAATCCGGTTCTGGGTGAGGACGGAGAGCCCGTGTACGAATGGGTAGACAGCGACTATAAGGCCAGCGACTATCTGGACGTCACCGGCGGCCATCAGCAGATCGTCCTCCGCGTCGAGGGCGCCAAGGACGGTCAGGGCGCGGTAGGCGGCTACGTTGGCTACTTCTTCAAGAAGAGCGCCATCGCTGCCAACACTCTGGGCGCCAACAGTGAAAAGCTCTATGAGACGGCTATCTATTATATGGATTCCACCGGCAAGCTGGTGGAAGTGCCCATCGTATATAACGGCGTCACTTACAATCCGGCCCAGGAAGAGCTGGTCGCAGGTTCCGCCTGGAACCGCCTTACCGTGGAACAGCGCGCGCAGGCGATCCTCGCCGCGAAGAAGACGGCTGTGCAGAACAGCGTAAAGCTCGGTCCGGACGGCGGCGATGTTATCATCGGTGAAAACGCTATGAACATCGCAGACGCCAGCGGACAGTCGTCCTCTACCATCAATCTTGCGTTCTTCGCTTACGATACGGCTACAGGCATTGACAGTCTGACCGGCCACAACGAAAGCCAGAAGACCCGCATGGAGGGCATCAAGCTTACAAAGTCTCAGCCCATGCCGCCGGAGATTGCGGTGACGAACACCCTGAACCTGGACGTGGCCCGCATCGGGAATGAAGCAGGCTATAACGATTATACCGCCATCGACCTGAATGGCGATGGTAAGCCGGACGAGACCGACCCGCAGACCACAGCGCTGCAAAACGCGGCCAACACCAACGTCACGGTTCAGTTTACTCCGAGAAAGGCGAAGTTCAAGCTCAATTCCGTCACCGGCGAGTATGAACGCAACGAGTCCGGCACGGATTACAACGAAGATATTTACCACCAGGCCGACCTGACCGGCGTTGCCAACGTGAAGTACACGATCCAGCACCGCAGGGACGAGTCTGAAAGCTACAAGATCTACAGCCTGGGCGGCGTGGCCCAGAAGGATGTCGTCATTCCTTCCGCCAGGACGCTGACCCTCTCCGAGGAAGGCAACTATATCATCACGGCGCAGATCGTAAACGGCGCCGGAACTGCCAGCGAAGAGCGGGTCGTCAGCTTTGTCATCGACAAAACGCCTCCCACGGAGATCACCATGCGCCTGACCTATCCGGAGGGTACCTATTACACCGGTTCCTCCTGGGCCAGGACGGTGGTCCTGACCATGGCGGACTCCACAGACGTCAACATGGCAGGCGCAAAGTACATGTACACCCTGGACGATGGCAAGACCTGGCACGATGGCGGCATGCTGACCAGCACGTCCACTATCACCATCGGCAGAAATGAGTCTGACACCGGCGAGTATACCCTGCGTGTAAAGGCCGTGGATATTGCCGGAAACGAGCAGACGCTGGCCTTTGCCAACGGTGAAAGAACGGCTACCAGCCGGGCTTACACAGTGCGTATCGACAGACAGGCCCCTGTGGTTCCCGGCCCGTCTCTGAAAGCGTCTTCCACCACCGTGCCCGTGTACACCGATTACACCGTCAGCCTGAGTTATGAAAGCACTACCGGCACAGTCCATACCCTGCTTGGCGGCGCGCTCAACAAGACCGACACGGAAATTTTCGTGGCCTCCGGAGAAACTGCGAGATTCTACTTCTATCCCGCGGAAGGCCGGACCCTGGGCACTGTCCGGTATGCCGGACGGCTCGTGACCCCGGAATACGATGATGAAATGCAAGCCTACTATGTAGAAGTGAGCGACGTTACCGCAGACGCAGTGCTGGCCGTGACCTTCCCAGAGGAGGGCGTGCAGGGAACGTCTATCAGACCGGCAAGCGCCGCGGTGTTTGCCACACGTTCTGTGGCCCAGACCACGCTGTCCGTTCTCCGGCAGAGCGCGGCTCCCTCCCTGCGGGCCGAGGACGCGTCGGGTGGGACCGGCACGGAAGGCAGCGGGACAGAAAGCGGCGGTACGGGAGAAGCTGATCCCGAGCCCACGCCTGATCCCAGTCCCAGTCCCAGTCCCAGTCCCGACCCCGGCCCCGAGCCTGATCCGGAGCCTGATCCTGACCCTGTCACTACCTATCAGGTCATGGTTTACTCTACGCCCAATGGCGTGGTGAATCCCATGATGGCAGAGGTCGCGGAAAATGATCCGTTCACGCTGACCATTCAGCCTGATTCGGATTATCAGATCAGCCTCTTTACGATCAACGGAGTTTCCATACCCCTCGAGGCCCTGAACAAAATGGACGATGGCACATACACTTACTTCATTGACCATATCGTGCAGGATACCGAAATTGAGGTAGAATTTGCTCCGCAGGTCAGAAGAACCCTGCACCTGAGCTATTCCGACTGCGGCACCGCCGAGGTCGTGATGAATTCCGACATTCAGAGCAGCGGCAAGGGTGAATACAGCGTGCTGGTAGGCAGCACGGTGACGATCCAGATGCTGCCGGCCAGCGATCAGTATATGGTCAAGAGCCTCACCGTTGACGGCAAGGTCCTGCCGGTAGACACCACAACGAACACCCGCGATCTGGAGATCCCTGCCTATGAGGGCGAGAACGATCCCGGCATCACGGTAGAGGTGGAGTTCGGCATCGCCACAGGCGTAGAGACTGTCAATTACAGCGTAGAAACGGTGGGCTACCGCACCGATGACGGCCTGCCCCACGGCACGGTCACGCCCTCCGGCATCAATGAAGCCGGAGAAGACGTAGGCGTGGAGGTGCCTGTGGAAGGCGCCCGCGAGTTTATGATCGTGCCCGACAGCGGCTATAAGATCAGAAGTGTGGCAGTTACCCAGCTGAGCTCTGACGGCGCGGTCACCAGCGACTGCACCGACCAGCTGAAGGAGATCACTTCCGACAGCCGGAGCAGGAAGTTCCTGCTGGAGAAGCCCAACGGACCCGGCAGGATCGTCGTGACCTTTGAACGGCAGACCTATTCTGTCATTATTGAAAACGCTCCCGGCGGCAACGTAAGTGTAACGGACGGAGACGGAAACTATCTCAATCTGAACCGTGTGCCCGAGGGAACGCCGCTGATCGTTACGGCGAGACCCAACACCGGCTACAAGCTGACGGATCTGCGTATCTTCTACGGTACTGTAAACGGTTCCGTAGGCGCCGTTACCTCCTGGAAGATGGAAGGGATTTACGGAAGACTGACGGTCAGTCCCGTGTTTGCGGCAAAGACTGTGGATCACATGCAGACCGCCCATATGATCACGGCGGTGGCAAACAACGTGAAGGACGTGCACGACGCGCTGGCGGCGGAGCCTTACAGCTTCCGTATCAGCGACGGCGTTCATACCAGCGCCTGGAGCGAATGGAGCGCTTCCAATACCATTTCCTACACCAGCATCGTGCCCGAAGACGGGTCGGCCGAGATCCCGCTGAGCCCCAACAGGCTGTATACCATTTCCGTGCGTGCCCGCGACCGGGTAGGCAACTGGAGCACGGCGTCTTCCAGCCAGGTGTACACCTGCCCCAACATACCCATTGCGACCGGGGCGGAGGCTGTGGACACTCCCGGTGATTCCAACAGCAAGAGCGTGGCGCTGTCCATAGACAGCAACGGGAACCCCAGCGATACCGAGTATCTGGTGTACTACTCCACGTCGGCCAACATGAGGCCCATCTATGAGGCCAACGGAGGCGCGTGGACCACGCTGGATAACGGCAAAATACTCATTAATGGGCTTACCCCCGGTATCCCGTACTATCTGCAGGTAGTGGCGCGGAACCACAAAACGCCTGACCCGGATATCAGCGAGTTGAACAATGACAACATTATCAGGATCCTGCTGAGCCCGGCTTCGCCTCCCAGCAACAGCCTGTATTTTGAAGAACAGGACGGTCCTCTCGGCGCGGTAACGCTCCATTGGGACCCGCCGGCAGGCTCTGTGAACCAGGTGGAGATCTACCGGGACGGCATGCGGATCGGCGTTGTGGACGCGGAAATGCTGTCGTTTACAGATAACAGCGACGGCAGTTCCCTTGCCGGCGATTCCATTGCAGTTTACAGCTATGCCTATGTGAACACGGCCGGCGTCGGCTCCAGCCAGACGGCGGTAAGCAAGGAATATTACGACGCGTTCCACGTTGAAACAGACGAGACGACGGGCGAGGTCAAGGATCCCGCGCTGCTGGAGAAGCTGAATAAGATGGACGCTTTGAAGCTGGGCGTGTCCTACGACCTGTTCTCAGAGTCTATGACCTATCCCAGATTCCCGCTGGGCCTGGGCCAGAAGCCCATCGCAAGTTCTAAGGATACCCAGTACAGCGGCCAGATATCGGTACGCATGATGTGCGATACCACCGGTACGGTCATGGGCCGCCACCAGAAGTATTTCTTGACGCTGAAGGCCTACGACCCGGTCGTGTCCGACAGCGGGGAGACCACCTATAACCTGGTGGAGGATTGGAAACTCTGGGATCCCGCCGGGAAGTATCACAACACCTCTACCGGCGAGCAGACCCCCGTGGAAACCGTGACCATCGACGCCAACGGCCCGCGGGCCAGCTGGTCCGGCCTGAACACGCAGTACGAATACCGTGTGTTTGTGGAAAGAGTACAGTCTGTGGGTCCGAGAAGCAGAAACGATGGCTATACCGGTCAGAACTCGGCCGGCGTGGAGTACACGCTGGGCAAGACCTATTATGTGGACCGGAACGGCTATGGCTATTACTACAATTCTCCAGAGGCCAAAAATGTTCCTCTGGATGAACAGTCCTACCAGTGGAGCGCGGATAGGCTTGCCACCTATACCAACAATCTGGGCTGGGATCAGCCCATCAATGTAAATCAGGTCAGCTACATCAAGTTCAACAAGAGTCCTTATGTGGAGCTGGCCGGCAGCAACAGCGTTTACGCCGGCAACGACCCGGAGAAGATTCGGGAAGACACCAACGGCAAATACATTCTGCTGGACCAGAGCGTGGCTGACGAGAAGTTTACGATCAAGGTAGCCGCGTGGGATCTGGACGGGACCGATGAGGACGATTCCTATGTGTCCGCGGTGATCGGCGGCACCGAGATAAAGGGCAACACCGGAAGTCTGAAGGGCGTGAAGCCGCTCAAGGACAGCAGGGACGCCGCCATGCAGGACGCAAATCTCTACACCATTGAGTTTGACGTCAGCGGATTGGCTACAGGCGTTTATGACAGCGTTACCCTGAAAGCTTCCGATGGCATCACTGAAACCCAGGAAACCGGCAGTATCCGGCTGGTAGTAAACAATACCCTGCCCAGTGTTTCCACCAATAAGAGTGGTATCAGAAAGGTGGAGCAGGGAGAGAATTACAGCAAGGATTCCGCAGGGATCACCTCCGCTGTGGCTGCAGGGCAGACCGGGATCAACGAAGCGCGGCTGCTGATCATGCCCGAGCAGTATCAGAAGCTCTTCGGCGCCACCACCATGGCCGGGCTGAGAAGCCAGCTGAACGTAGTGGGCGGGAGCGCGCTGAATGAGGCCAAAAAGCTGTTGGGCGACGATGTGGATCAGTACCTCGATTCCAACGGAAGACTGACGGAGGACGGCCTGCAGGAAGTGCTTACGAGAGTTGCGCCGCCTGTCACCGCTTACCTGAGGATCACGGAAGCGCAGTATAACCAGCTGGTATCCAATGCGGCTGCAAAGGATAAGCTGCGGAAGGAAACGAACCCCCTGGCGTCCTATTACTGGGTAGAACAGAGCTACGCGCTGTCCAATCCCGGACTTGGCCTGTGTACCTGGCTGTCAGATAACGGCGACGGCACGGTAAAGATCACAGGCGAACCCGGAGAATACTACGCAGAGCTTGTGGCCAACTTTGGCAGGAACGAATCTGCACAGGTGGTCACGGTGAGAGTTTCTCCGCCGCCGTCCGTCTCGATCCTGAGCGACCAGTATTTCGGCTGGGTAGAAGCCAGCAACGCGGAGTACAACGCTTACGGTTCCATTACGGTGGCCGATGCCATCGCGCAGTTTGAAGGCTGTTACAGTGTCGAGCCGGATCTCAGCGACGGCACCCAGCTGACAGACTCTGCCGCGAAGGAAGAAAACGGCGTAAAGAAGATCTTTACGCTGGTAGACAGAAAAGCCAGAGTATCCGATACCTGGCTGTCCGGAACGCTGAATGTGGAGCTGGGCGTTTATGAAGCGCTGGACGAAGTGGGCGTGTACTTCAGTACGGACCCGAACTTCGATCCCAACACCGGGAATTTCTCCGGCACGGAGCTGCGCGTCAGCGCTACCAAGCAGGATGACGAACAGACGTCCTACGACAGAAGCGGCGATTATTCCTTCGCGGTCGAAGGCCTGATGAAGGGACAGCACTACTATCTGTGGGCGTACTACAAGGTGACCGATCCGGAGACCGGGGAGACCCGCGAAAGCTTTAACGATACCCGTGTGGTGTTGACAACGCTGGATAACTCCGTGACCTACTACGGCTTTGAGACCCGCAATCATAGATACTTTGAGAAGGATTATGCGGACCAATCCGGAGATTTGGTCTTTACGGCCACCGGTATGGGAAGCAAGGAAACCAGCGCGAAGCTTACCTTTACGCTGAATTACTACCAGGCTGATGAGTTTGGAACCATCAAGTACGACGATGCGGGAGCTCCCCTTCCCATCACCGGCGAACAGCTGGAGGCGGCTAAGGAAACGCTCCACTTCGCAAACGGTGAGGAATCCATGGACGTCACAGTGCAGGAGCGCGAAGCGGTGAAGATACCGATGGTGCTCAGCGACACATTGAAGGAACAGGGCCATATGGTGGTCCGGCTGAACGTTTCCGTGACGGAAAGGATCACCGGCTACACGCGGCTGAACGATGGCAAGGAATATACCGATATCTTCGTTCAGGACGACGAGAGCGAGGTGCAGTCCTTCCGGATCGGCCTGTACAACGATGACGGAAACGGAAACCCCATCGTTCAGGAGATAAAGGATACCGCGGGCGACTATTACTTCTACCAGCTTGCAGGACTGCAGGTAGGATACTTCAATACCGCTGAAACCCTGACGCTGAACTACATGAACATCGGTACCGGCGACCTGGAGAACATCAGAGCCAAGGTCTGCGCGGACCCGAACGGCAAGACGCCCAGCACCGCTTTCCATATTGTGCGGGAGCCTACCGAGACCAGCATCACGGCGAATCTGACGGGAAGAATGGGCCAGGTAAGCGTGTCCTGCATGCCGGGCCTGGAAGACGGTGAGTATTTCGGATACCTGATCTTATACGCCGACCATATGGAAGAGAAGGATTACGTTGTAGTGAAGCTCCGTCAGATCGTCGGACAGAGCACGCTGCACGGCCGGATCTACATCACACCCAACGAGCCCGCCCTGACTCAGTGGTCCGGTATCTCCACCGTTTATCTCTACGATGGAAACGAGACTACCACGAACCTGGAGGAAAGGAACCTGCTGTACAAGACGGAGACCGACAGATATGGCAATTACACCATTCCCAATATCATCAACGGGAAGAACTATCACATTGTCATTAAGCGTGACGGCTTCGTCACCTACAGTACGGTCGGCAGCATTATGAGAGGCTGCCCGCTGGTTACCGATACCACCAGTAAGAGCTACACGTTTGACATCAGGCTGCTGGGCGGCGATATAGACGGCGACCAGAATATCACGGAGACCGACCTGAACATTCTGATCAGTCACTTTAACGAAGCCTACGACCTGACACAGCCCGCGGCAGAAGACGGAGACGAGACAGACAGGGAGCTGCAGCGCTGCGACTTCAATGAAGACGGCGCAGTTAACTTCCTGGATCGCGCGTTCGTGTTCGGCAATGTGGGAAGCGATATTTACAGCTATTTCAATTACAACGGCTTTAAGGTGCTTACGCCGGACGCCTGATCGGAACAGCTGGCTCTGAAAGCGCATTTGCGCGGATGCTCCGCGCAGAAACCGAGGCAATCGCTTAGGCGATTGCCTTGAGCGAGGGAAAGAGAGGCGTGCCCTTCTTTCCTTCGCTCAAGGCAATTGTTGGAAAAGGCCTTGAAATGAAATTTATCTGTTGTTTTTGCTTGTAAAAGCAGGAGGGAGTCAAATGCGAAATTTGTTGAAACGGGTACTGTCTCTTGTATTGGCAGTAGGGATATTGCTGGCCGGCGCGCCTCTGGCAGAGGCGAAAGCGGCGAACAATATGCCCGGTATCCGGTTGGAACAGGTGGGCTTTGATGCCAACGGTATTTTGAGAATGGCGGTGTATGCCAACGGCCCCCGGGCCGGCATTCATTCCGGCCGGATCCTCTTCTCGGTGGATCCCAAGGTTCTCACGCCCTGGAGAGCGGACCTCAGCGGTCCTCTGGAATACTCTACGGACGCAGGCGTCAGCGGCGGTTACGGCCGGAGGACGCCGAACCGTTACTTCGCAGATGCCGTAGGAGGCGCGCTGACGAATACGTCCAACAACATGCGAGCCAACGAGGATCAGAGTAAATATGTGGTGGTAGAGGGCAAGGACAAGAACGGCTTCGACCGCCTTTTCCTGAGCTATGAGTTTACGCTGACCGGCAGCGAAAATGGAGGCAACGGCGGCGCGGATATCGAAGCGGGCATTCTCTACTTCAAGGTGACAAACAACGATATCAACAATCTGGTGAAGGGCAGCTTCCGGCTGGGCGACCCTGAGGACATTGGTTACACCAATGACAACGGCACCTATACCTATACCGGCGGCGGCGTTATTTCCGGCACTGTGGCCTGCACAGTAGGCGGTGTGGAATACATCAACCAGGTTTCCTCCGGCAGCACAGAAACGGGTTATTACTACACCGTTTGCCCGCCCGAAGACCTCGACACGGGCATGGTCTATTCACCTGCCCGGACCATTTCCAACTATGTAGGCGGTGTGGATGTATCGGATGACCCTCAAAAATGGAATATCGGCATTTATTATGAAGGCTATGACGTTCCGGCGGTTTCCAACCTCTATGTAGGCGCCGGCGATCTGGATTACACAGTCCCCAAAAAGGGCGAAGATGCAATAACAACAGAGTACGAATATAACATCTATGCAACTGACGTAAACGGTGATCACCCGCAATTGACAGCGGAGGACCTGCATTGGGAATTCTGCGATGAAGATGGCGTTCCTCTCACGGAGGAGAGCCCTTATAGAGGAATTACGCTGGCAACCAGCGGAGAAGGAGAAGACCAGGTGTTTACCGGTCAGGTGCTGATCACGCCCGAGGCCTCTCAAAACGATTTTCAAGAAAACGTTTTGACGGTTTATATGGTCGCGTCCAGAAATCTTCAGTACATGGAAGCCCACGGCGCAGAAGGCGCGATCCCTGCGTGTAACAAAGTGGTAAAGCTTACGCTGCGCCGGGAGACGCTGAAACCCTCCTTCGTTGAGGTGCTGGACGAAAACGGCGAAGCTGCCGGCACGGTAAACGTTTCTTCCGACAGCTTCCAGGAAAACGGCGCAGTGTTTACTGTGAGCGCGCAGGATCAGTACGGATATCCGGTGGTCCCCTCGCAGCAGCTGAAAAAGGTCCGCTGCTATATCAGCGGCGTAGACGATCTCACCACCTATCCCCTGCAGATCGACACGGAATGGCGGGATTGGGACGAGGAATGTGTTGAAAACGGAAAATTCCCGATAAAATTGGAATTTAAAGAGGGAAAGTCCGCCGTTGACGTGGCAAGCGGAGAGATCTCCATCAATGCCACCTTTGGAGAGGAGGAAGGTGGAAGCACTCCCGCAGAGGCGCAGGGCGCCTATGCCGCCACCATTACAAAGGACCTTTCCGCCTTCAGCCGCGTGGTGCTGGTCCGCTGCACAGACAGCAACTACAATGTTGACAGCGCGGCGGAGGACTTGTCCGTCCCTCCCGCCAGGGCAAACGGAAAAACAGGCTACAACTATGCCTATTTCAGGGTAGAGCTTCGAGATCAGTATAATCAGGTGATCCCCGATACCACAGGGGCCGTTTACAGGAGCTGGAGAGCCTCCACCGGCGGTACGATGCAGACCAGCGGGCAGGTTTCCAGGAACGCCCTGGTGCTTCCCAGCACCTGTCCTGCGGACATCGATACCATTACCGTATCTGTCACGGTGGATTTTGAGGGCAAAACGCTGGTGGGTTCCAGAGATGTGGTGATCAGCCGCGATCCCGCCAGATTTGGCAATGTAAAAATAACCAGCGAGCAGTATCCAAAGGACGCCACTGAAACCAACGGTTTTCAGATCAAAACGGCGGTCCTGGATCAGTTCAACGCTGCGTTTAAAGTGCCGGACGGAGCCAGCATCGCGTGGCAGTGGGAAAAGGACAGCGATTTCGCGGACAGCGGGGATTACGACAACTATCGGGTAGATGCGGATACCGGTATGCTGTATATCCTGGCAGGCGACCCGGAGGTACACGTTCAGGTAACGGCTACTTACACAAAGCCGGGGGACGAACCGGTCACGGTCCAGGCCAAGGGAACGCTGACCCGCGGCGCGGAGCGTATGTTCCAGCGCATTGAGCTGATAACAGAGGACGAAAAAACCTCTTATGATGTTCCGGAAGCCGTGAACAACCAGCCGGCAAACCGGGATATCAGGGTCCGAACGGAATATTATGACCAGTATGACGACCCGTGGGTCCTGCAGGACGGGGACGAGCTGGTGTGGCCGGACAATTTCGCGGCGCTTGACGGCGTTGCCCTGCGTGTCGGCGGTACAAAGAACAGCGAGGCTGTTTTGAGAGTCAACTCTTCTGCGGAAAAAGGGCAGATCACGCTGACTGCATCCAGCAAGCAGACCTCCGCCAGCGGAACGCTGACGCTGACGCTGAAAAAGGCGGACCCCCGGCCCACTGTGGCCAAGATCCGGGAAACCGCGGTAAAACGCCTGAGCTCTACGAAGCTCACGCCTCTTTGCTACGACCAATACGGCGTTCTGATGGACACCGTTACTTACAACTGGATCGGCGAGACCAGCACGGAGACGGAACGGTTCCGGGCGAACCCCGCCAACTCCGGCGGAAATGTGTATGCCAGCTTTGCGGAAAGCACCGGTACTGTGGTGACGTACCAGGGTGCCGAGGGCGTGTATGTCCGCTTTGTGGCGTATGTAGACGATGGAACGCTTACCGGAGAGAGCCAGAACCGGGCGGACAGCAGGTCGGTTTATCTGCCTGTTGTAGACCCGGGCAGGGCTGCGTCTATTCTGGTAAACGTGGAGGGAAGCAACACGGTGGGGATCCCCGCCGCCGCTTCTGACGGCACGCCCAGCACCGCGGAGCCTGTGCGCTATGTGGCAACGGTCCTTGACGAGCACAATATCGACATTGGGGACGCCAATGTTGTGTGGGATATTTTGGGGAACCACGAGGGGATCTCCATTGATTCCCATGGTCTTGTAACGGTGAGCAGCAGCGCTGCAGTAGGCACTTATACGGTGACGGCGGTGGATAAGACCACCGGCGTATACGGTACAGCCAAACTGATCACGGTCCTGGGCGCAGGCAGCTCCGTGCTATCCAGGCTGGAAATCCAGGAAACCGTGGTGCAGGCCAATGCCACCGTGCTTCTGCACTGCCTGTATTACGACCAGTACGGCAAGACCATTACCAGCGAAACTGCGGCAAGATGGACCAGGGGGGCCGCCAGCGCCAGCGGGTGGTCCAACGCCAATAACAGCGCGACGTTCTCCACCGGCGCCGCAGGAAGCTATTGCGATGTGACGGCGGCTGTAACGGGAGGTCCGTCGGTTACAAAACGGCTGTATGCGGAAGCCTATGGTGAACCGTCTTATATTCAAATCAGAAAGATTTCCGGACCGGACGTTATCTCCCTCACGCCCGGCGGATCTGTGGAGGCTACCTACGCGGCGGACTTGATGGACGATTTCGGCCTGCCCTACAGCTCCAATTTGCAGGCCAGCCGGGTGGAATGGTCGGTTTCCGCTCCCGGCATGTCCGGAGTGTCCGTTTCCGAGCTGACAAGCGGCGCCGCCAGTGGCAGAGGAGTGCTGACCGTGGGAGACGGCGCCATGGAAGGCATGATACACCTCACCGCCACCTATTATGACGCCAACGGAAACGCTACCGATATCACGGGCACAAAGGATATCCGCGTGGTGTACGATCCCTCCTCCAGAAATACGCTGGACCGCGTGGAGATCGTCAACAGACGGGTAAGGCCCGGAGAAACTGTCCAGCTGGACGCAAAGCTGTACAATCTGTTCGGCGAAGAAATGGAATCCTATGACGAGCTGGCCTGGAGCGTGACGGAGACCCAGGACGGCGTTACGCTGGACGGAAACCTGCTGGGCGTGTCGGAAAGCGTCAGCGAAGGTACCGTTATCCCCGTGCATGTGACGGCCACAGTCGGCAGCGTTACAAAAGAAGCCAGCCAGGATATCACGGTCAGCAGTGAAGCTTCCGTTCTCAAGAGAATTGAAGTAGAGAATGTTTTCCGTCAGGATATCCTGTATATTCCCTCCCCGCTGGACGGAGCCAGTGTAGAACGCACTGCCCTGTTCCGGGCGGTGGGTTACGACCAGTTCGGCGAGTCTCTCGGCACGCCGGAAGGCCTGATCTGGGAAGCGCAGGACCGTCCTACGGGCCTGAGCTATACCCAGTATGGCGTGGTGCTGATAAATTCCGCCACAGAGCCCGGAGAAGGGGTAAGAATGGTGGCTTCCGCTCCCGGTCCCGACGGAACGGTTTCGGGAAGCGCCGTCTTTGCCGTGGCGTATGAGCCGGACGTCCTGACGTCTCTGACAGTGCGCCAGAACAAGGTGTATTCAGAGGATACCCAGGCCCGTCTGACCGCGAATTTCTGGAACCAGTACCACCAGCTGATGCAGCCCTCCGGCACCCCTGTCTGGAGCATGGGCGCAAGCGGCTATGGCGGCCCCGTTACGGTGGATATCCACCCCTCCGGTCTGGTCAGATATGGAACGTCCACCACCTATTTCTATGTGAATGCCTTCGTAGGGAACGTGGGTGTGGAAGACCACTATATTGAGGTCAGCGACGAGGACGCTTATGTGGATAAGCTCAGCCTGACGGTCTCTCCTGTTTCACAGACGGTGCTTCCCCCCAACGGCAGCACGCCCCGGAAGCGGTATTACAGGGTGTACCCCACTGCGCGGGACCAGTATAACCGGGTATTTACGGATTTCTATGCCAGCACGTCCGGGAACCGGTGGGACAACACGCTGGAATGGGAAGTGGTAGACGCTCCCGCCGGCGCGGTCATTACAAAGCCTGCCAACCCGAGAAACGACCCGCGGGCCACGCTGGAGGTAAACAGCACGACGCCTGCGGGAAATGTGACGGTCAGAGCATCGGTCAACCCCACGAAGCAGAAGGAAGTATCCGCCACAGTAGTGGCGAAGGTAGAGAGGCAGACATCGGTGGTATCCGGTATCCGTCTGAAGACCTCTACCCTTTTGGCGGCTTCTGCCGCGCCGATCCAGCTGGAATATGAGTATTTTGACCAGTACGGCGACGCCCTTGCGATCCCCGGAGCCTCCGCGTCCTGGACGCTGAACGGGTCTGTGGAATACGATCCCACCGCAACGGCGGCCACGCTGTCTTCCGGCGGCGAGCTTCTCCTGGGCGACACCACGGGAAGCGTGACGGTGACTATCACGCCTGTGGCGGGCGAAGCGGAAGAGCCCTATCAGAGCCAGATCGCAGCCCTGCAGGACGCCGGACCTTACACCATTACGATCAGCAATGAAGCGCCCAGAGCCGACAAGGTGGTAGTCAGCCTGCATAACGGCGACATTCCCCTTCAAGTGCCGAAGGCGAATAATACCGTTGCGCAGGTGCAGTATATCGCCAGAGTTTACACCCAGTACGGGCAGGAGATCAAGAACAGCCGGTTTAACTGGAACCTGGGTTCCTCTCTGACCGGCGTGTCCGTCACGCCCGGAACGGTTTCGATAGATGGAGAGAACGTCAGCGCGGCTACGGTTTCCGTCAGCAGCAAAGCTTCCGCCACTAAGCCCGGCGGTATTCAGCTGATCGCCACAGACCGCGCCAGCGGCGCCCAGGGAGATACGTTCTTCAGTATCCTGGCAGGCGAGCAGGAGGAAAGCGTCCTGACCTCCGTGGATATCCGGGAAGATTTCCTGCCGCCAGTCGAAGGAAACGCGGCGGACGGAAGGCTGGACCTGAATTACGTCCTTCTGGACCAGAACGGCCGGGAGATGACTACCTCTCAGCCCGTTGTCACCAATTGGGAGGTTCTGGAATCCAAACCCGGCGGCACAGCCGCATTCCTGCTGGACGACAACGACAATCCCACCAACAGGCTGCTCTATGGCAGCAGCACCACAGACGTTACGGTGAGACTGACGGTGAACGGTCTGTACACAAAGGAGAAAACGCTGTACAGTGCCTATGACAGGCAGCTGACCACTATCCGTGTGACCGGCAACCCCACTGTCAACGCAGGCTCTACCGCCATGACATATTCCTATAAGGCCGTTCCCTACGATCAGTATGGAACGGAAATGAGCTCCACCGTTTTGAATAACGCGGTGTGGAGTCTTTCCTGCGCGCCCGAAGGCGTCAGCATCAGCCAGACCGGCGTGCTGACCGTGCCTGCGTCCGCAGAGGCCGTAGAGGATATGGCCATTTTGGTGAAGGACTATAAAACCGGTATTTCCGGAAAGCTGTTTGTAACTATCACCCGCAATGGAGACGACTTTGCCCCCAGCTACATGCGGATACACAACACCACCTTCCCGGCGGGCACCCAGCACGCCATTCTGGAAGCCATGGTATACGACAGGTTCAACGTGGAGATCCCCACAGAACCCAGAGAATTTACATGGCGGGTGGTCAGCGGCAACGCTGAGATCGTCAACGGAAGCGATACCCTTGGTTGGGAGAACCACGGCAGGATCACGTTTAAAGACAATAATCCCGTGGTGGTGACAGTTACCTGTGACACCCGAAATGTGGATCCGGTCACGGAGACGCTGACCGTCTCTCAGGACAGCGCCCAGCTGCGCAGGATCGTGGTCAGGCGTTCTGCGGGCAGCGGCCCGGTGGATATTCCCACCCAGGAGAACGGCCAGATATCCCTGGGCTATGTGGCTTACGGTATCGATCAGTTCGATGTGGACTACAACAACGGGCGGCCCCTTTCCGATGTGGAATGGATCGTGACCGGTTCGTCCACCAACGGTATCAGCATCAATAAATACGGTGTGCTCACAGTCACCAACGAGGCCGAAGAGGGCAAGGTGGTCATTATCGCCATGCACCCGGCTACCGGTGTGTTCGGCATGACGGAGTTGACGCTGACAAAGGAAGAGTCTGTATTCTCCTCCATCGATGTAAAGCAGAAGAAGCTGCTTCCCGGTGGAGACACCCAGTTGCTGGCGGTGTACTATGACCAGTACGGCAAGGAGACCTTCCGCAGGGGTTCCGAAGATTGGACCCTGCACGGCACAAGGCCTGCCAACAGTGATACCGAAATCAATATAGACAACACCCCGGGCCTGATCCGTATTCCCCGTCTGGGGACGGAAGAAGTCACGGTGGAGGTAGAGGCAGCGTCCCTGTCCTCCGGCCACGTGGCTATCCCCGTTTCCGCAGACGGCAAGGTCCCCACCTCCGCTGAGGTAAACCTGGATTCCGGCGACATGCCCGTTATCGTGGACGGAAAGAACGACAAGACCGTTTCCTTCCGGGCCACTGTGTTCGATCAGTATGTGGAAGAGTATGATCCTGCGGATTTTGCGTCCGGCGATCTTGCCGTTCGCTGGGAGCTGCAAAACGCTCCCGTCAACTCCACAGTGGAGCCGGACGGCACAGACCCGCTGGTCTGCCATGTGACGATTCCCGGAAATGCGGAAGAAATCCCCAATGTGCGCATTACGGCTATCTGTCAGGAAAAGGACGAAAATCAGAACCTTGTGGATACCGCCGCTTCCGGCTATATGAACTTTACGGTGGTGCGTGAATCCGCTGTGCTGAGCAGCGTCAAAATTGTGGAAAACGGTTTCCCGAGAGGTACAAAGCAGGGGACCGTACACGTCCGGTTCCAGGACCAGTTCGGTTCTGAGATGGCGATCCCTTCCACTGCCGTTGTGGAATGGAGCACCACCACCGCGGGCGCCACGGTCGGGACCGTCAACAGCGACGGCAGCGTGGAAATGACCTTTGGCGAGATCAATTCCGCAGACGTTTCCGTCCGTGTGTGGAAGGACCAGGCCTCCAAGGACGGCCATGAGCCGCCCATGTCCGACAGCAAGACCCTGATCTTGGGCACCCAGCGGAGACTTGCCTCCATTACGGTCGTGCCGCTGACGGCGGGAGGCATCGCGGTTCCGCCCGCTGCTGACGGAGACGAACCGGCAAACAAGATCTTCCAGGCCCACGCCTACGACCAGTACGGCGTGGAGATGGAGGTCCCCATCGTCTGGAGCCTCAGTGATAAATCTCCCTATATTGCGATTTCTCAGACAGGTATGCTCACCGTGACCGGCGGCGCGCCCGCCATGGCGCTGACCGTATACGCCGCCGACGCGGAAAGCGGCATTTACGGCGAGTACACCCTGGATATCATGCGCGAATCTCCTGAGTACACTTATCTGGAGATCAAGCAGAAAGCCCTGCCCGAGGACGCCCTGACCATGGATCTGGAGGTCCGCTGGCTGGACCAGTACCGGGAGGAGATGACACAGCGCGGCTCCGTTTCCTGGGAGTTGCTGTATGCCGACGGCTACGGCACCACTTTGAAGGGAGACGCCGATACATACCCGGCTGTGCTGACCCTGGATCCCAGCACCACCACGGTGCGGGTGCAGGCCTATTCCCTGGGCAAGTATTCCAACGAGGCGCTTCTCACCCGGGCCGGTGCGGAATATGTGGATAAGATCGAAGTGGTCCGCCATGGCTCCGGGATCGTGAAGGTGCCCACCCTGGATTCCGGAGAAACCGGGAAGGCCAGCTTTACGGCCAAGGTTTACAACCAGTACGGAGACGAGATGAAGGACCGCAGTCTCTCCTGGGAGGTCATGAGCGTTTCCGGCGGGGTCACCATCGACCAGAACGGCACGGTATCCGTGGACTCCACCGCCTTCAGCGAGGAGGTCCGTGTTCTGGTGCGGGAGCAGGAGTCCGGCAAGTCCGGCTCCGCCACGCTGGTGGTAAAGCGGGAATCTCCCAGAGCCGCAGGCGCCCGCGTCAAGAGCGACTACATTCCGAGAAATGAAAACCCGTTCACCCTGACCGCCGTAGCTATTGACCAGTACGGCGAGGAAATGAACGGCTACGATGATATTGTCTGGTCTTTGAAAGATCCCACCTCTGATCCTGCTACCGCCTTTGAGAATGAAAAGACCGGCCTGCTGCGATTTGACCCGGCCCTGAACGAAGTGACGGTGCAGGCTTTGGTGACGGTGGACGGACAGGAATTTGATACCGGCGATAAGACGGTCATTATAAGCGACGCGCCTGTCGAGCTGCGGGAGGTAAAAGTGACCCGCACCGACGGTTACGGCCCCCTGTATATTCAAACGTCAGAACAGGTGGAGGCCGCCTTTGAGGCCAGCGGCGTTGACCAGTATCTGCGCCCCATGGAGGGCTTGCAGTTCAACTGGGATCTGCGCGGCGCCCCCAGCGGCGTGGGCATTACGAGATCCACTGAGCCTCAGGCCAGCGTGACTGTGGCGGCCAGCACCATTCCGGCGACCGTGCAGATCGTCGCCACCGAAAGGTCCGGCGGCACGGTCAGCGGCAGAGCGCTCCTGTCTCTGGAACGCAGTCTCAGTGAGCTCACCACCGTAAAGGTGCGGGAAAAGTCCCTGCCCTACGGCACCACCATTGCCCAGCTGCACGCGGATTATTACGACCAGTACGGCACAGAGATGGAGTATCTGGGCGAAACGGAATGGTACAGAATGGGCGCAAAGCCCACTGCGCAGCTGGAAAACGTGAATCTCACAAGGTCCGGCGGCCTGCTGACCCTGACCGGGGACGATATCCAGTCCGTATCTGTCCGCGCTTCTGCTCAGGGCAAGATGTCCCGGACTCAGGAGATCGTCATTGGCGGCACGTCCCACACGGCGACCGTCAAGGTCTTCAAGAATCCTGACGGCCAAAGCGTGTCGGTGCCTCCCTATGTGGGAGACGCCGCGGCCTCCAACACTTATCAGTTTACCGCCCAGGCCTATGACCAGTTTGGGGCGGAGACCACGGGCGAATTCGGCTGGTACATGGAAAATGCTCCCAAGGGGATATCCATTACCCAAAACGGCCTGTTTACGGTGGCCAGCGATGCGCCAGAATATAAAAATGTCCGCATC
Organism: uncultured Acutalibacter sp.; assembly: GCA_964642055.1. Classification (GTDB taxonomy): domain Bacteria; phylum Bacillota; class Clostridia; order Oscillospirales; family Acutalibacteraceae; genus Acutalibacter. The sequence continues at coordinate 52,974 of CAZXLM010000001.1, forward strand.
ATAGCGGTAGATCTGCTTTCCGGCGTGGAAGGCGAATATGTAGTAGATCTTGTACACGGCGTGCAGCGCGCCAGCCGGGCCAATATCAAGGAGGACGCTGTCCGCGCCAATACGGCCACCCAGCTGACCGCTCAGATGCTGGACCAGTTTGGCGAACCCATGAGCTTTACCGAGCGGGCGGAATGGGCTTGCGACGAAACTGCGGCAGACATTACCGCAGACGGCAGGATCACGCCGAAAGCAGGAGCGGAAAGTGTCGCGGTGACGCTGAAGATCGGCGACAAGACCACACAGAAGACCCTGACGGTAAGCGGCCGCCCGGCGCTCAGCCGGGTGGAGGTGACCGGGAACGCGTCTCCCGTTATCTCTTCCAGCGCTTCCGTTGGGCAGGTGAGCTATTCCGCTACAGGCTATGACCAGTACGGCAACGAGTATCCCTCTGTGTTTACCTGGTCCCTGGAGGGGGCCCCGGCAGGGGTCATGATCGAGGGAAGAGGAAACACTACAGGCAGACTGTCCGTTCCGAAGGGTACCGCCGCTACAAGGAATATAAAGGTCACGGCCACCTCCGTAACTGAAAAGATCTCCGGCAGCATGCTGGTGAATCTCGTTTACGAAGAAAGCCGTCTGTCCGCCATCGGCGTGCGGGAAACAGGTGTGCCCGCCAAGAAAGCCGGGGATACGCTGGCCTTGACCCCTGTGTTCTATGACCAGTATGGAAATGAAATAGAGTATTCCGGCCCCGTGATCTGGGAGGCTGTCAGCAGCCGTCCCATGGATAGCGTAGAGGAAGCAGACGGCGTTTTCACCTTTATGCGGGACGATGTGACCGAGCTGACAGTGAAGGTAGAGGCACAGGGCCAGGTGACAGCCGGCGGAGAACCGATCTCTGCTACGGTCACTCTGCCTGTGGGCGGTGAAGAGCGCCATGCGACCACCGTTGAGGTGGTCCGGAAGGGCTCCGGCGGCGATGTGCTGATCCCGGGTCTGAACGACAGCGCTTTCGCCGTATTTGAGGCGAAGGTCTATGACCAGTACCACATGGAAATGACCGGCAGCTTCTTCTGGAATGTGACCGATTCTCCTGCAGGTGTATCCATCAGCACTGGCGGCGTCGTCATTGTGAGCAGCCAGGCGCAGGCGGGTACGGTGGAGATCGTTGCCGCCGATTCCATGAGCGGTATCACAGGCGCCGGATATCTGACCCTGCGCCGGGAAGAAAGACGGCTCGCGTCCATTGAAATTTTGACCGACAGCGTCCCGCAGGACACCAAAACGGCGGCTCTGCTGGCGGAATACAGAGACCAGTACGGCGAAGTGATGGACTTCCAGGGGAATCCCGAATGGAAGCTGGAAGCGAAGGACAGCGACAAGACCACCCTGACCGGAAACGTCCTTTACATTGAGGAAGGCACGGCCACGGTCTGTGTTACCGCAGAGGGTGTGACTTCACCCTCTAAGGTGCTGGAAGTGGGGACTCATCTTTCCACAGACGTCACCTCCCTGGTATTTGAAGGCGCAGACACCGTCTATGTCCCCGGGCCGGAAGAAGAGGCAAAAAAGGAAAAATATGAGGTAAAGGGCTACACAGGGGGCGGTTCCGTTCAGGATCCCCTGACGCCTGACGCGGTTTACGCGCTGGCAGACGGGACCGTTCTGCCGGAGGGCATCGAGTTCGCACCTGAAACGGGCGAACTTACCGTAAGCCCGGATGCCATCAAGGCTGATCTGCCCTGCTCGCTTACCGTCACGGCAGTTTATACGCCGGCAGGCGCAGGAACGGCTCCGGTGAGCAAGAACAAGAACGTGACGGTGGTTTCCGGCCCCGCAGAGCTCAAAGAGATCCGGATCCAGCCCGAAAGCGACAATTCCAAGGTTCCTGCGGACGCAAAGGATCTGGCCCTCACGGCTAAATTCTACGACCAGTACGGCAGAGGTATGGCCTATCCGGAGAGCGAAGTGACCTGGGCGCTGGTGGATTCCGACGCCACTGCCAGAGTGCGGCTGACCGCCGACGGCAGGCTCACCGTGGAGGGAGGCTTGGGCTTCTTTACCGTGCAGGCTTCCACCGTAACGCCGGACGGCAGGACGGTCCAGTCCGCTCCCAAGCAGTTTGAGATCGGACAGAACCGCCGGCTGACCTCTGTGAAGGTGGAATCCATCACTCACAAGGAAAACGGCTTTGAGGTGGAGGTGCCCTCCTATGCGAACGGGCGGGAGCAGTCCACTTACGAACAGTTTATAGCATACGCGCTTGACCAGTACGACTTCGTCATCGAAGACGTCAATTCGTTCCTGTGGGAGATCGAAACGCCTGTAACGGGCGTCTCCGTAAACCAGGGCGGATTGGTGACAGTGACCAGCGCGGCGAGAAAGGGCGTCACAGTAACTGTGAAGGCCAGCGACCGCACGGGTATTTTGTCCGGTACCGCCGACTTCAAGACCGCCTATGAAAGCGATGGCAGCTTTACCCGGGTGCGCGTGGATTCCCAGGCTGTCCCGGGAGATGAGGACGGCTTCTATCTGCGGGCGTCCGCCTTGGACGAGCACGGCCAGACCCTTGTCTCTACCGATGGGGCAGGCGGCCTGACGGCAACGGGCTGGCAGATGAACTGGGAGATCCCCAAAGAGGGCGGCTTTGTCACTTCCGTGCCCGGCGCGGCGCCTGAAGTCGTGCCTGGCAGCGGGTGGCTGACATGGACCAAGGGAGACAAGAAAATGGCTCCCGGGGATACCGTGGTGGTGCGCGTCAGTATGACCAAGGACGATGTTACGAAATATTCCGATTACACCACCATTCGCATTGGCGAATCGGCAAAACCCAGCCGTATCGAGATCGTGAACAGGAGCACCGGAAAAGCGGAAGACATCAGCATTGTGGTGCCTGCCGCAGGTGCGGCTACCACTGCAAGCCTGGAAGCCGTCGTATACGACCAGTACGACCGGACTAGGCTTGGCAGTACCAGCACGCCGCTGGCGGTGCAGTACAGTGACAGCATTGTCTGGACCCTGTCCGACAGCCTTCCCGGCGTGTCTCTGAGCAGCCCGGACGCCAACTATCTGAAATCCGTTTCGGCAGACGCGAAAACGCCGAAGAAGGATCATATCCGCATCAGCGCCACGCTGAAATCGGGCAATCTGAACTTCACCGGTTCCCGGTATCTGTCTATCCGGCATGAGCGCAGCGTGCTGACCGGCATTGGGATCCGGGAGGATTACCTGCGCCAGATCGTGGGCACAGTGGAGATCACGCCCCAGTTCTACGACCAGTACGGCGATAAGATGGGAACGCCCGCCAGAGAAGAGGGGTACACCTGGACCCTGATAGACGCGTATCCCACAGATTCTGTGGCCATTACGAATCCCGGAAGAGGCATTCTCACCCTGGACGGCTCGGAGGAGACCGCCCACGTTACGGTATCGTATGTGGACGCAGAGCAGAGGGTCAACGTGCAGTGGCAGGGAAGCCCGCATCTCATTCGCTTCGGCGACGATGAAAAGCCCTTTGATATTTCTCTGACCCGCGACCGCGGCGAGGATCCCCTGATGGTCCCCGCTCCCTCCAACGGCTCGCTTCAGTATACCAGCGCGGCCTATACTGCCACGGTGGTGAACCAGTTTGACGAGGAAATCAACTCCCAGGTGATCTGGCAGATGGAACCGGCTGAAGGAGAGATCGCCGGCGTTACGCTGATCAGGCAGAACAAATATGCCGTGGTCGTGGTGGACAGCACCGCTCCCGACGGACAGGAGATCACGGTGACAGCCATTGAGAGGACCACCGGCAAGTCCGACAGCGATACCTTTACCCTGCGCCGCTATCCCTCTGAAATGAGAAGCGTGCGGGTCAAGGACGACATGGTCCCGCCGGAGGAAAATTATCAGTTGAGCTACGAGGTCCTCGACCAGTACGAGACTCCGTTTGCATACCAGAATAAGTTCGACCCCATATGGACGATGGTCACGGAGGATACCGGGGCGGTCCTGACCACAGACGGAAAGATCACCATGAACGGTGAGGAATCCGTGGTGGTCAAGGTGACGGTGGACGGCATGACCTCCGAGGATAAAACCATTACCTTAGGCGACGAGCGCAGGCTTGCCCGTTTGGAGGTAAGAGGCGACGATATCATCGAGGTATGGGGCGACCGGGAGATCATCATTTCCGATATCAACAAGGAAACGGTGAAAAACTACGCCGTATATGGCTTTGACCAGTATGAAAAGGCGTGGGAGGGCCCGGGAAAAGATCTGGGCACCGTTACCTGGAAGGCCCGCAGCAACTATATTTCGCCAGACGATCTGCACATTGTGGGCAAGGAAGGGGACCAGACAAAAGCGGTCCTGACCGTTGCAAAGAACGTGGTGGAAAAGACCTATGTCACCATTGTGGCCACCAGCTCGGCGGAGGGACGGCAGGACGTGGAAGGCACGCTGATCGCCGAGACGGTGTACGAACCGTCCAAGGCAAGCGCGGTGAAGATCAACGAGACCGGCTTCCCGGCGGATGCCGATCCTGCTCATCCCACTTCCCACCAGCTGACGCTGACCTACAGCGATCAGTATGGGCAGACCATGGCGGGCCCGCCCGACGGCGCCAACGTAGTGTGGTCGGCTGCAGCACCTTATGAAAGCTGCGTAACAGGAAGCGGCGTCTTTACCTTCCCCAATCCCAACGCGCCCGTTACCGTGACCGCAAAGGTCAGCTATCCCAATCCGGAAAATCCGGCGGAAATGATAACGCTGGACGACGCGGTGCAGACCCTTACCCCCGGCGGACCTTCTCATGCGGACCATGTAGTGGTGGTCCGGCAGGATCTGGGTCAGGACGCTGTGCATATCAGGGAAGACGACATTTATGTGCCGCTGGTTGCTACGACCTATGACCAGTACAATGTGAAGTTTGGCAACGAAGAATACCACTGGAGTATTGTGAAGGCTGCCAAGGACGTGACAGTCAGCGACACCGGCGTGGTCCAGATAGGACCCCAGGCCGAGGCGAAGCTTGTCACCATCAAGGCCATCGGCAGCGAGACCGGCCTGCCCGGCACCTTCGACTTGAAACTGGAGCGCAAGGAGGCGCCGGACGCGGAGAAGGATATCCTTTCCTCCGTGAAGGTCACCAGTACGGAAATGCCGCCTGTGGGCGACAGCGGTTCCATGACCTTGACCATGGCGCTGTTCAATCAGGACAGGAAGCTTATGGAACTGCCGGAGGGCGCTACGGTGCTCTGGGAGCTGACAGGTTATGAACCTACTACCGCCAATCCCATGCCCAGCGTGACGGACGACGGTATTTTGAGCCCCGCCGATGTGGACACCGTTACGGTGAAGGTGACGGTAACTGACCCAAGTCAGCTTGACGAGCAGGGGAACGCCAGAAAGATAGAGTCTGAGGAAGCCACCCTAACACGGGGCGAGGCCGCCAGGTTTGCCGGTATTTCTCTGAAGCTGGAGGACGCTCAGGGGAACACGGTGAAGCAGCTGTCTGTTCCCAAGACTGGTTCCTCCACGGTGACTGCCCACGCGCAGCCTCTGGACCAGTACAATCGAAACTGGCCCGGCGCGGTTGACCTTGTCTATTCCTTGACGACAATGGCCGACGGCGTGAGCCTGCCTGAAAACACGAACACCGTTATAGTAACCAACGAGGCCCCTGCCGGCACGGTGACGGTACAGGTGCAGGATAAAGACGAGACCGCCAGCGCCACTGCGTCTTTTGAGACGGTTCGGGAAGACAGCCGTCTGGAAAGAGTGGAAATCGCATTGACGCAGCAGGATACGGACGGAGCTTACTGGCTGCCGGCAGAGGCGGCTACCACCGGCGTGCGCCTGAACGCCAGATATTACGACCAGTACGGCGTGGAGATCGGCGAGCCCAGGAACACGGTGTGGACCGTAGACGGAAACGATACCGCTTCCTTCAGCGAAGGTCTGCTGACAATCACCGATACGGAGCGGGCCCATGTCACCCTGACCGCCTATGATGACGGAGCGGACGCTGCCGACCCGGCCAATGCAAAGACCGACGATGTGTATGTCAAGCGCAGCGACGAGCCGGGCCGCGCAAAAGAGGTTGAGGTAAGGCGGACCGACGGAACGGGAAATATCCCTGTTCCCGCCGGAGACGGCACCTCCTCCGCCTCCTTTAAGGCCAAGGTGCTGACTCAGTTCGGCACCATTATGGAAAACGAACCGGTCCAGTGGTCTCTGCCCGATAACTTCCCCGGCCTGACCATCGACCGCTTCGGCATTCTGAAGGTCACCAGTGCGGCGCCCCATAAGAACGGCGTGCGCGTTATGGCCATGCACAGCACGGGCGCGGCAGGATTCACCACTGTGAATACGGAGCGAAGCCCCTCCGAGATCACTACGGTGAAGGTGGCTCCCATTCAGTTTGAGTTTGCTCCCGGCGGGGTGCCCACGCAGCTGCGGGCCATCTGCTATGACCAATACGAGGACCAGATGGAAACGCCCGGTCCCGAATCCTGGGAGATGCTGGATTCCAATCCCCAGAAGAACGATGACGGCTCTCCTGCCGCTACCGTGGTGGCGAGAGACGGCGAGGACGGAAAAGCCGGCCTGCTGATCCCCCACAGGGACGACTTGAAGACTGTGACCGTGCAGGTATCCATTCTGGATCCCAACGATGAAACGAAGATACTGGCCCGGTCCGATGTGACCCTGCTGAAGGTGGGCTCTGCGCCCAGGCTGGCTGGCCTGCGGGTGGAAACGGAGAAGAAATACATGAACGTTCCCTCCGTGCAGGTCACAAAGGGAGAAACCGTTACGGTAGAAGAGGGGAAAGCCTCCATGAACGTGACGGTTGCGCCCTACGACCAGTACGGAAATCCCTATAACGACTACGACGGAACCTACCGGTGGCAGGTCCTGACCTCCGGCGCCGAAGGCGTTGAGGTGAAGGACGGCAAGGTGTGGATCACCAGCAGCACGCCTGCGCTGGCAGATCTGGAGATCGAGGCCGAGGCGGATAATGGAGCCTCCGGAACGGCTTCCTTTACCACCTACCGCGCGGCCCGTGAAAAGGCCTATCTGGCCGTGAAGGAAGACGGCAGGACCCTGCCGCCTGAGGACCAGATGCTGACTGCGATCTACCGCGATCAGTACGGCGAGGAATATACGGCGGAAACGCCTGTGGATTGCAGCTGGAGCGCCACTGTTGTGGTGCCCGGAAACGACAGCGCCTCCATCGGCAGGACCACCGGCGCCATCACCTATAACGGCGCTACCAGCATGGGCGTTGGCCTGACCGCCGGAAGCGGCGCGGCCAGGGAGATCGCTCCGGAGGCCCATGTGGACTTCGGCAGCACCACCGAACGGTATCTGAATGAGCTGAAGCTCGCGAAGAATCCGCCGGACGAAACGGTTTCCGTCCCGGCGCCCGGGGAGCAGTCCGTTATCTTCAGCTACAGCGTGGCGGAATATCTCGACCAGTACGGACAGCCGTACACCGTGGAGGGAACGCCCGAGCTGGAGTGGACGTTTGAGGGCGACCACACCGGCGTGTCTATAAACGGCAGCGGCATTGTCACCGTGACAAGCGACGCCGGGGACAACCAGAGCTACACAGTGATCGCCACGGAGACCCAGAGCGGTGCGGTGGGCAAGGCCACGTTCACCACCCGTCACAAGGCTTCCGAGCTCAGCAGGATCGCCGTGCGGGAGGAGGCTGTACCCGCCAATACGGAGAGATTTACGCTGACCGCCAAATATATCGATCAGTACGGCAAGGAAATGAACTATGAATCTGCCGCGCCCAAATGGACCATGATCTCCTCCAAGCCGGAGGGCGCGGCCATCGACGAGATGACGGGCGAGCTCACGATCCCCGCAGGCACCGAATCTGTAACGGTGCGGGTGGCCGACGTGGCCCTCAGAGACCCGTCTCCCGATACGACCCTGCCCGTGGGCAAGGCTTCCTATACGGCCCAGGTCAAGGTTACCAGGCTGGACGGCGCCGGCGAGATCATGGTGCCCGCTGTGGGTACCGGCGAAGCGGCGAAAACGGCCCGCTACCAGGTAGAGTTTATCGACCAGTACGGCACCAGCACCACGCCCGGCGCGGACGAGGTGATATGGACGCTCAACGGCTCCGGCAGCGGCGTCTCGATTCTTCCCGATGGAGCAGCTCCGGGACAGGCCGTTGTGACGGTGGAGCCCGGCGCCGAGACCGCGCTTGGCATTAAGGTGACGGCCACCGCCGTCAGCAATGGGCTGTCTTCCTACGACCTGCTCACTGTGCGCAGGGAGGCAAGAGTCCTGACCACCATTGAGATCAAGAATACCGCGATCCCCGTCACGACGGAGGAAGGTCTCAATGCCTCCTGCCGCCTGACCGCGGTTCCTCTGGACCAGTACGGCTCTGAAATGGAAGGCCGCACTCTGGTTTGGAGCATTGACGAGGTAGACGCCCCGAACAGCGCGGAGCTGGATGGGACCGCCAACAGCCTGCTGAAATACAGCAGGGCGTTGAAGAGTGTAAAGGTCACCGTAACGGATCAGGAATCTCAGAAATCCTTTGACAAGACTCTGACCGTCAAGGATCTGGGCACGCCCGCTCCTGCCAGCGTTACCGTGAAGCAGGTGTCCGGCCAGGCAGTTATGCCTGTGCCTACCGTGGCGGAAGGCTCCGGCAGTCTGAATTTCAGCGCCGTGGCTTACGACCAGTATGGCCAGATGATGACGGACCAGAGTTTTGTCTGGACCGTTGAAGACGTGGCCGGGACGCCCGGAAGCGTTACGGTAGACAACAGTGGAACGGTCACTCTGACCTATGAAGCCCCTGTGCAGAATGTCATCAAGGTCCGGGCGGCGATTTCCGGAAATGAAAGCGTATACGGTGAGGATTCCTTTGCCACCAGTAAGGAGGAAAGCGTCCTCACTTCCACCGGCGTGCTTGAAAAGAAAGTGCGCCCTGATCGCGAGACCCAGCTCACCCCACTGTATTACGACCAGTACGGACAGGAAATGACCTATCTGGGCGAGACTGCGTGGAAGCTGGAAAAGGCCACAAACGCTTCGGAGCTGATCGTCGGCGGACTGAAGCTGGACGAGGCTACCGGCCTGCTGACAGTACCTGCGGCGAGCGCGGAGGTGCTGGAGAAGAAACCCGAGCTGGAGGTTCGCGTGACAGCCGGAACCGCTACAGGCACAGGCGTGGTAATGGTGGCCGAAGAGGGTGAACCCGCCCTGAAGGAAATCCTTGTCAGCCAGTGGGGCGGTGCAGCCGCGGTGGTGATTCTGCCTACCGGCAAGACCGTGGCAAGCTTCCGCGCCCAGGGCTATGACCAGTACGGAGCCCAATATCCCATTGATCCCGTCTGGAGCGTGAACGGCGGCCTGAGCATCAACCAGGAAGGCGTCGTTACCGTGGAAAGCTCTTCTCGGGCCGGCGCCCATGCCGTGACGGCCACCGACAGGAAGACCAATATCACAGGCGAGGCGGAACTGGTGCTGGTGTACGACATGCCCAGACTCACCAATATCCTGCTGAGCCCCACTTCCCTGCCTCCCACGGACGGAACGAACACCATTACCCTGACCGCCACGGCGGTAGACCAGTACGGCAGGACCATGGAGGGCTTTGGAACGCCGGTCTACCAGCTGGTGGAGTTTAAGGGCGAAAATACGGCGGTATCCTTGGCTGGGGACCAGTTGACCTACGATGCGGATACCGTCAGTGTGACGGTGGAAGTGACCATCGGCGGCTCCTCTGCCATCAAGACTCTTACCAAGGGCGCCGCGCCCCATATCGCCTCCATTTCTGTGGAAGCAAGCGAGACCCAGGTAAAGATCGCCGGACTTGGCGGCGAAGCAAAAACGGTTACACTGACGCCTACAGTCCTTGACCAGTACGGTACAGTAGTGGCCGCGCCCTATACCAATACTTATTGGAATATTTCCGGTGCGGACGAGGCCTCAGGCGTTACTCTGGAGCCCCAGAATGACGGCACCGCTGTGATGACGGTCGCTCCCGGCGCAAAGCCCGCCGATGTAAAGATCAGCCTGATCCAGGCCGGTACCAACATCAGCGGCAGCGCCCAGGTAAAGCTGGAGTATGACGGCTCTGAGCTCACTGCGGTGGGGATCGCTCCCCACGCCGTGAGAAACGGAAGCGGCCAGCTGCACGCGGTCTATTATGACCAGTACGGCAATGAGATGGAACCCGGCACGGTGGCTTCCATTGCTTGGAGCGCGGAGGAACCCGCTGTCATTGACCAGAACGGAAACCTGACCGTTACGGAAGAATACGCTACGGTCGGCGTTGCAGTGACGACCGGCGAGGGCGAGACCTTTACCGCTTCCGCCAGGATCACCAACGAGACCGACAGCGGAACAGACCCGGTCCGCAGGCCTGACAGGATCCTTGTCCGGCGTGTGGGCAGCAGCGGCAATGTGGAGATCAATCCCCGTTCTCCTGTGACCGTGATCTATGAAGCGGTTGTGATCGACCAGTTCGGAGACGAGATGGAGTCCTCCTGTACCTGGTCCCTGTACGGCGCTCCTCAGGGCATCACCGTGAACAGGAATACCGGTACGGTGACAGTGGCCTCCAACGCGGAACCGGTCAACAACCTGCAGATCACTGCGGTGGATACCGGCAGCGGCCTGTCCGGCTATGACAGGCTGACAGTGATCCGCGGCGACAGCTATGTCTTCTCCATGCAGATCATCTCTACCAAGGTGAAGGATAACGATATCACGCAGCTGCAGGCGGTCTATTATGACCAGTACGGCGATCCCATGGCGGCGCCTGCTACCGCCGTGTGGTCCTTGGCAGACAGTGTGGACGAAACAAAGGCCAGTTTGACCACTGACGGTATGCTGGCTCTGGATCACTATACGGAAAACACGGTTTCGGTGGCGCTCACTTATGGCTCCGCCCAGGCCCAGGCGGATCTGGCTGTAGTCCATGAGGGCGACGAGGACTTTGAGAAGCGGCTGGACGCGGTAGAGGTCTATAACCTTGGCAGCGGCACAGTTACGCTGAGCGGCTACGGAAAAGATACGACGGCGGCCTTCGGCTACATCGCCAGAGACCAGTATGGCAACGAAATGACCCTGGGCGACGGCGATACTGCCGTGTGGAGCATCTCCGGAGAGACTCCCGCCCATTACGAAATGGCTTCGGATACCGGCGTACTTACCGGCCTCTGGGGCGCAGAGCCGGAAACCGTGGACGTTTCTGCCGAAGTGACCATCGGAGACGCCACCGAAAATGGCGATGGCAGTGTGAAGTTTGTGCGGGGCGCGCCCTGGCTGGATACCGTCAACGTGCTCAGCCGGAAGGTCCCTGCTGTGCCTGTGCGGCTGACAGCCGAATATCTGGATCAGAATGGCGATCCTATGGCGGAGCCCGCAGTGATCCGCTGGACGCTTCTGGAACAGGTGAACGATGAAACGGCGGAGGGCTACCGGCCCGCCACCCTGACAGAGGACGGCATTCTGGATCCCGGCACCGCTTCGCAGGTCACGGTAAAGGTGGCCAGCGTTACGGACGGGAAGGAGTCTAAACCGGCCGATATAACAGTAGACCCTGAAATGCGGCAGACTGCCAGCAAGGTGGTGCTCACCCGGGTGCTGGGCGATGACAGCCTGGCCATACCGGAGTTGGGAGAGACCTCTTCTCCCGTGATCTATCAGGCGAAGGTGCTGGACCAGGAGGACAACGAGATCCTGGATAAGACCTGCGTCTGGAAGCTGGAGGACGATCCTGCCGGCGTGACCTATCAGCCTGCGGCAAACGATCCCAACAGGATCACCCTGACCGTGGACAGCACGGCTGCGGCGGGACCGATCACCGTTACGGCAATGGAAGCGGAAAGCGGCAAGTTCGACCAGCAGCAGCTGACGCTGACAAAGGCAGCCTCCGTTCCCACCACAGTGGAGATTCGGAACGAGGTCGTTCCACGCCAGTCTTACACCAGCCTTGAGCTGGTCTGGAAGGATCAGTTCGGCCAGGAGACCTCCGGGCCGAGAAATGTTGTGACCGAGTGGAAGGTAGACGCCAGCTACGGTGTGGGAGAAGGCGCAGAGCCCTCCTTCGGCGATGAAAGCAGCAGCCTCCTCTTCTCCGGCGATGCGGACAGGATCGACGTATCTGTAAAGGCAAGCGACGCCGCTGATCTCAGCCACCCCTACACCGCGGCGAAGTCCCTGCATGTGGGAGAGGCGCTTGGAAAGCTTTATCTCGATATCCAGGGTGAAAGCACTGTGCAGCTCTCCGATACGGAACCTGTTACGGAAGTTTATACAGCCACCCTGCGGGATCAGTACGGCAATGCCACGCTTCGTACCGGGACCTACGGGTGGAGCTTTGGAAGCTTTAACGATGTGCGGATCACTGTGCCCGCCGCAGGCTCGACCCACCATACGGAGGCCAGAGTGACATTCCCGGCGGGTACGGCCAGCCAGGATATCACGGTGAAGGCCACCCTGTCCGATATAACATCGGAAGGCTTCGTGGCGGAAGGGACCAAGACGGTCTCTCTCCGGGAGGCTCCGCCCTACCTGAAGGAAGTGCGCATCACCTCCACAAAGCTGCCGAAGGCCAATGAGGACGGGACTCCCACAGTCCTGACCCTGGGCGCCGAGTATCTGGACCAGTTCGGCCAGCATATCCCCGCGCCGGAAGCTGCCAGGATCAACTGGGAGGTCGTAAGCCAGACCCCGGCCGAGAGCGACAGCTCCGTGACGGAAGACCGTGTGGAAAAGGCGGAGTTTACCGACGTTCACGGCGGCGTGCTCAGCGTTCCCTACAATGTTACCAGCGTTACCGTCAAGGTGACGGCGGCGGGAGTTCCCTCCAACAACGCCGGCCTTGACCGAGACGAGAACTACGATATCAATGATCGGAAAGCGGAAAGCGTTCTGGTGACGCGGCTCAAGGGCGACGGCACCATCTATATCCCGGTGGCCGGACCCGACTACTATCCCTTTGAAGCGACAGTTTTGGATCAGGGCGGCAACGTGCTGTCCGACGCTGTTCCGCAGTGGAGCGTAGTTCCCTCCATGACCGGTGTGGAGATCAACCAGAACGGCGTCCTGGGCGTACACAACAAGGCCGTCAGCAAGGCGGGCGTACAGATCACCGCTTCCTGCACGAACGCAGACGGTACAACGGCGTCCGGCTATGTGGAGACCGACTTGGCCCGCAAGCCCTCCGAGCTGTCCGGCATCACACTGACAGCCGGAGATACGGACGAGGGCGTGATCCAGCTGGTGGTGGGTTACATCGACCAGTACGGCGACGAAATGGAAAAGCCCGACGGCGTAACGCCTCTGTTTGAAATTACCGGCAGAGAGCTGGACGCCGCCGCAGAGGAAGCGAAAGAGCCCACCGTGTCTGCGGACGGCCTCCTGACCTTCTACGACGCGTTGAAGATCAATGTTTCCGCGTCGGTCTGCGATGGGAAATTTACCGCAGCAGGCGAATTTGACCGCTCTCAGGCGGTGCCCGATCTGACGCCTTCCGTCACCGTGATCCGTGTGCTGGGCGCAAACGAGGCAGACGGCCCCGTGGCTGTCCCCACAGGCGATACGCCGGTCACGCTGACCTTCCGTGCGGAATCCAAAAATATCGACTCTCCCAATTTTGTGTGGAGTCTGAATAAAGCGTCCTCCGACGTGACCGTTTCCTGGGACAGCACCACAAGGATCGCCACGGTAACTGTACCCAGGACCGCCGCGGCAGGCGAGGACATCGAGATCACAGCGCAGGATAGCGGCGCCACCAAGGCATACGGGACCGCTTTGTTCACGCTGACGAAAGAGCGGTCCAGACTGGACGACATCACCGTGCAGCCCATGCAGATGGCTCCCGGAGCCACTGAGGTGCAGCTGGAAGTGGGCGGCGTTGACCAGTATTTGCAGGAGATGGAACTTCCCGAGGGGTCTGTCATCAAGGTGACGGATATCAAGGTGAAACCGGATTCCGGAGCCGCGGCGCCCACTTACGACCAGGAGATCGTGACTATCAGCGGTATTCCCGAGAGCGCCGATTCCCTGACCTTTACCGTCACGGTGGAATATGTTGACGCCGAGGACGGCCAGACAAAGACCAAGGAAAAGGAAGTCACCATTACCCGCGGCGAGCAGCCCGCACTGGCCGGTATCACTGTGACCGGCCCGGCCGTTGGCCTGATCGAAGCGGCGGCGGATACCGAGCTGACCTTTGAGGCCAGGGGCAAGAACCAATACGGGAAGAGCATTGCGATCCCCGATACGGCGGTATGGGAGCTGCTGGGCGCGCCTGCAGGCGTGACGGTGGAACTTCTGCCCGCCGGTGAAGGAGAAACCGGCGCTGTCCGCGGGAAGGTGAAGATACCCGCAGGCGCGGAGGCTGCTCCGGGCGTTCAGATCCGCCTGCACGATTACAAGTCCGGCGTGGGCGGCTCAGCCACATTCGATCTCAAGCGCAATTATGGCGGAGAAGACGTACAGAAGCTGGAATCTCTCGGCATTCTGGAATCCGCGGTAAGGCGCGGTGTGGAGACCACTCTTACGCCGCTCTACTACGACCTGTTCCATGCTGAGATCGAGGACTACGAGCCTCTCAGCAGCGAGTGGAGCATTACAGAACCGACATCCGGTATCAGTATTGACCGGTATACGGGCAAGGTCACCATTACAGACGAAACAGTCAGCAGCTTTACCGTCATTTATAAGGCGGACGGTCTGGAAACCCAGAAGACACTGGTGGTGTCCGATGAGGAACCCAGGGCCGCTGCCATCACAGTCAAGCGCGACGTGGGAGAGGGCATTGTCCCGATTCTGCCCAGCGCGGACAACACGGTGGCGTATACCGCCGCTGTGACGGACCAGTACAGCCGTCCCATGGCGGCCGGTATCACATGGAGCGTAGAAAACGCGCCCAGCGGCGTTTCGGTGTCCGGAACGGATTCCCGCGGTATGCTGACGGTTTCCTCTACCGCCGCGTCCGCCGGAAATATCCGGGTGAAGGCCGCCGTAAACGGCACAACGCTGGCGGGCTATGCGCTGGTGGATATCGGAAGAGAAGAAAGCAGGCTGATGACCATCGACATCGATCCCACTACGGTGCCCAGCGGCAGCGCGGGCTTCCAGATGCGCGTCAAGTATCTGGACCAGTATGGGGATCAGATGCCCCAGCCGGTAGGCACAGCCCCAGTTTGGACTCTGCTGACCTCCGGTGTGGAAGACAGGGTGCAGCTGACCGAAAGCGGTAAGCTGACGTTGGCGGCCGGTTACAGCCAGCCCTTCGACGTGGAAGCGAAGATCTCCGACTCCGTCAAGGACGAGGATACCATTACCGTCAGCGATAGGACTTTGGAGCAGGAACTGCTGAAAACTCTGACGCTTACGGCCCAGAGCCCGGTCACGATCCCGGCGGCGGGCGGGAACAATGTGGAAACGCCGGTATATTACCGCCTGACCGGTGAGTTCGGAACGGATATGAGCGCGAAGATCGGCGCCGATATTACCCTGACCTGGTCCGGCGAAAATGTGACGGCCGGAGACGGCAGCGGCGTGCTGACTGTGACAAGCGCGGACACCGCAGGCGTCAGGACCGTTTCCGCTGTGGCGGACGGAACTGCCGGCGGCAGGAACAGTGTTTCCGGCTCCACCGACGTACTCATGAGCCAGGAAGCTCCCGTGGCTGCCACCGTAACCATCGTTACGGAAAGAGTGTCCAGAACGGCCCCGTCTCTGAAGGCGGTCGTAAAGGACCAGTATGGGCAGGAGATCTCCGGCGCGCCCATCAAGTGGAGCCTGGTCTCCGGAACGGGCGTGGTCGTGGCGGAAAACGGCGTTGTGGCGCTGGATCCCACCGCTCAGAGTTTTGAGGTAAAGGCCGAGTCCGGTTCGGCGCAGCCTGACCAGAAGGTTATAGATGTTGTAGACGAAGAACCCAGGGCTGCGGAAGTCATTATTACCCGCAGAGACAGCTCTACCGCGGGGAATACCATTGACGCTCCCGGAGAGGCTGTATATGATGCGGAGGTAAGAGACCAGTTCGGTACGTCCATGACTGACCAGACCGTGATATGGTCCATCGATTACGCCATCGGCGTGGAAGTGGACCGCAACGGCAAGGTAACAGCGTCCGCTCTCGCGGAGGACGGCGACCTGGAGCTGACCGCTTCCGTATTGGGGACGACAGTGAAAGCAAGCGTGACGGTGACAGTGAACGGAACTCCCTATTCCGTCAACGGCGGGTTGAAGATCACACCCACCTCGGTGCGGGCAGGTATTCCCACCGTTCAGCTGATTGCCGATTATGTGGATTCTTACGGCAGCTACCTGGGAGACGCCTCCGGGGACGTGACGTACCAGACTCCGGTAACGCTGGAGCCGGAAGCTCCGACAGTCAGACCCTCTATCGACGGAAGAGGGATCCTGACAGTGGGCGATGCCACCTCCATCGGCGTATCCGGAACCGCGAAACCGGCGGACTCCGAGGAAGCCTACAGCGGCCAGGCCGTTGTAAACGTTGTCCCGGAGGACACCATCCCTCAGGTGGGAAGCATCCGTGTGAAAGCGGAATCCGGCGTGACGGAGACAGAGACAGCCGGCGGGCTCAAGACGGGTTATATGATGACGCCCGAGATCGATAAGACCACCGGCGCGCCCGGCACGGACGAGGCCCAGTTCTACGCAGAGGTCTACGACCAGTTCGGAGAAGAAATGCACGACGCGGTTTACGCGTGGAGCATTCAGGGTAATCCTAAGGGTATCTCCATCGATCCGGATGGCAAGGTGATCCTGACCAGCGAGGCCGCTGCGAACAAGTATCTGATAACCGCCACGGCGCCCAACAGGGTTTCCGGCACCTACACGCTGGAAGTCAGGCGCGTGCCTGAGGGCGAGCTGACGTTTAGCTTCCTCAAGGTGGAAGACGTGCTGCTGGAAAAGGGAGAAACCTCCGGCACCATGGAAATGAAATTCCTTGATCAGTACGGCGACGAGCTGAAAACGCCTCCGGCGTTTGCGGCAGTTGAAGGCGTGGATATCTGGGCGAAGTACAACGCCAAGCCTGACGGCAGCTTTGACTCCGCCAGTGTGGCGCCTGCGGCGGATAACCTCTCCGCGAAAGTCACCATGGGAGACGCCACTGCCGTTACCGTGCAGGTGACGGTCCGTGTGGACGGCCAGATGGACGAGATCACCGCACAGGGCACCATCGGCTATCGTTCCGCCGGTATTCCTTCAGAGGTGTCGCTTGCGGTAACCAATGTCAACGGCGACCGTGAAGGCAGCGTAAACGACTATATCACCCTTGAGCAGAGTGATCCGGACGCAGAGAACGCGCTGAAGGACGGCGATATTATCCGCGTGTACGCCAGAGGAGATTCCGAAACCGAATTTAAGCTGGTAGCTACCCTGAGTCCGGATAACGGGAACGCCTACAGGCAGGATACGTCCGTGTACCTCCTGCAGCATGTCCTTCCTGTGGAAGGCGGCGAGGCCTACATCACCCGCCAGAACGAGGAGGGCCTGGAAAGTGAGCCCTATCCTGCCGGCATGGTGAGGTTCAACGCGGAAAGCCAGCTGTATTGTCAGAGCTATCTGGCGGTTGCCAGCGGGGCCGGGTCTTCTCCGGACAATCCCTTCAAGGTGCCCCAGGGCGCGGCAAGCGTTACCTTCCCTGATGAGATCTATACGCTTTCCATTGTCAGCTCTACCGGCAGCACCATCGTATTGGGCGGTACGGGCACGACGTATTATACGAATAATGGTATTAATTCCGAAAAAATCGACAGAGAGTATATTGACGGCTTGTGGCAAACGGCTTATAATACGACTACAGGCGATGATTCCTGGGTAAATACAGGTGGTGTGCTCTCCATTGAGCTGCCCGATGTGGTAGACAGGGACGGGAATCCGGTGATCAGCCAGCCTGAGGCACAGTCAGGCGGCGCGCTGGATCTGACGAAGCCTCCTTACAGGGCTTATTTCTACATTGAGCAGACAGAGCCCAGCGGGGACGCTTCCATCGCAGAAAGCAAGCAGGTAACGGCGCTGCACATGACAGCGGGCGCTGTGCTGTCAGACGGAGAGCTGACAGGCGACGCGGACCATGAAGGGTACCTTGCCGGTATCAAAGAGGCCGCGGACGTACTGCTGAGCGACGGGACCACGGAGACGATCAAGCTTGCAACGGAGACGGGCACGACCACGGGAGATACTCCTGAGCAGAAGACCTACGTCAAGTGGGTGCTGCAGAAGAAGACGGGAGCGGCGGACGCAGACGCTGCATACGGCAGCGAGAGCGGCTGGGACGATGTGGCCGCCGGGACCTATGCTGACGAGCTTGCGGCAGTTCCCGCAGCAGGCACATTCTACCGTCTCAAGGCCGAATTCGACATCGAAGACGGCAGCTCTGTTACAAACCCGGATAGCTATGTCGCCTATGCCAAAGTCTCATTGTATACTGATTACGATCCAGAGAATCCGGAGAACCAGAACCCGCTGCAGCTGACAGAAGGCAACAGCGATGTGTGGAACAGTCTGA
>CAZXLM010000002.1:0-68860 GCA_964642055.1 uncultured Acutalibacter sp.
CACACCTGCGGTGGGCAAACGGGATCCCGCTTCGCTCAAACCCGCAAATGAACAGTCCGACCGCAGCTCCGCGGCTATTATACCACACCTGCGGTGGGCGCACGAGAACCAAATTCATCGAACTCACAAGCGAACAGCCCGACCGCAGCTTTGCGGCTATTATACCCTAGGCGCGGAACACGCCTGGGGTATAATGTGCCGATTGCCCGTCTGAGCGAAGCGAAGAACTGGCCAAGGCAAATTTAATTCCATAATATCCGCGTTCTTTACACATATTATACTACAAATTGGAACAAAGAGCAATCTTAATCCTTTTTTGCTCTTGCTTTTTCGGGAAAAGCGTATTATAATAAATTGCGTTGCACAGGCAACGAAATTTATCGCGGGAGCAAAGAAATGAAACTGTCTGAAACGGAACGGGAAATTTTGCTGCATTCCACGCTGTTTACCGGGATCCCTGGGGACAGGCTGTCCGACATGCTTTCCTGCCTTTGCGCCCACAGGGAGGAATATCCTCCCCAGGCGGCGGTGGTCCGGGAGGGTGAGGAGGTCTCCGACGTGGGTCTGGTGCTTTCCGGCCATGCCCGATCACTGAAAATGGACAGCTTCGGGGAGCCGGTCATTATTTCTCTGCTGGAACAAGGCAGCTTCCTGGGAGTTCTTCTTGCCGCAAGCAGGAACCGGAAAAGCCCTGTGACTGTACAGGCCCAGGAACCGCTCTCCGTCATTTTCTTCCCCGCCGAACGGCTGATCTTTCCTTGTGAAAAAGCCTGCGCCGATCACAGTCTTTTACTGCGAAACTTTCTGGACAGCGTTTCAGAAAAATCTCTGGTGCTCAATGACCGGATCGACTGCCTCATTCGCAGAAGCGTCCGGGACAAGGTGGAAACCTATCTCACCCGGGTATCCGCCGAAAAGGGCAGCCGGGAATTTACCGTCCCGTTGGACCGAAACGCCATGGCCAATTACCTGAATGTGGAGCGCAGCGCCCTTTCCCGGGAGCTCTCCCGCATGCAGGCCGACGGGCTCATCGAATACCGGAAAAATTCCTTCCGACTGTTGTGACCGGGCTCCGAACCGCGTTTTTTCTGCCCTGCAAAACCATCTCTGCTCAAAAATTTTTATTGTGAAAGGTCTGTTTTCCATGAAAAAACTCATTTCCATCAGCTTAACTCTTCTGCTGTGCCTCTGTCTGTTCGGCTGCCAGAGCAGTGAGACTCCTTCCAGCTCTCAGCCGGCCTCTTCCGCCCCTGCTTCCTCCGCGCCGGAAAGCACCGTTTCCGAAGCCCCCGCTTCCAGCGCTCCTGTTTCCTCAGAGCCTGTGGAGCTTGGCACGGCCAATGTAGCCGCTCTGAAAGGCCCTACCGCCATGGGCATGGTAAAGCTTATGGAAGACGATGCTGCTTCCGCCTCTCCCACCTACGATTTTACGATCGCCGCCTCCGCCGATGAGATCATCCCGAAGCTGATCCAGGGCGAGCTGGATATCGCCGCCGTTCCCGCCAACCTGGCAAGCGTCCTCTACAACAACACCGAGGGGAAGATCCAGGTCCTGGCCGTGAATACCCTTGGTGTGCTGTATATTGTGGAAAGCGGCGACACTGTACACTCCGTTGAGGACCTTCGTGGCAGGACCATCTATTCCAGCGGCAAGGGCTCCACACCGGAATACGCTCTGTCCTATATGCTCTCTCAGAACGGGATCGACCCCGAGACCGATGTGACCATCGAATGGAAGTCCGAGCATTCCGAGTGCGTTGCCGCGCTGGCGGCGGAAGAAAACGCCATCGCCATGCTGCCCCAGCCCTTTGTCACCACCGCCCAGACCAAAAACGAAAATATCCGCGTGGCCCTGGACCTGACGGAGGAGTGGGAAAATCTTTCCTCCGGCGATGGAAAAGCAGCCACTTTGATCACCGGCGTGGTGGTGGCCAGAAAGGAATTTGTGGAGCAGAACCCCGCCCTTACGAAAGCTTTTCTGGATTCCTACAAGGAGTCCGTAGATTACGCCAACAGCGACATTGACGGCGCTGCCGCCCTCATCGGCAAATTTGACATCGTCCCCGAAGCTGTGGCGAAAAAGGCCCTGCCGGAATGCAATATCACCTTTATCGCCGGCGCGGAAATGAAAGAAGCGCTGTCCGGTTATCTCCAGACACTGTTCGACCAGAACCCGAAGGCGATTGGAGGCACGATGCCCGGTGATGACTTCTACTACGCCGGATAAGAACAAAAAAGCACAAAGGTTTTCCATTAAAAAGCTGGGGGCGGCCATCTTCTGGCTGGCCCTTTGGCAGCTTGCCGCTATGGCGCTGGGACAGGAGATCCTGCTGGTATCTCCTGTTTCCGTTTTCCTGCGGCTTTTGGAACTAGTCCCCCATTGGGATTTCTGGAACACTGTGTTGTTTTCCTTCTTCCGCATTATCTGTGGTTTTCTCCTGGCCTGTCTGGCAGGAAGCTGCCTTGCGGCCCTGTCCTCCCGGTTTGCACTGGCCAAAGAGCTGATCGCGCCGCTGATGAGCGCGGTAAAGGCCACCCCCGTAGCCTCCTTTATCATTTTGGTACTGCTGTGGGTGCCTTCCCGGAACCTTTCCGTGGTGATCTCCTTCCTGATGGTAACGCCCATCGTATACTCGAACGTCCTGGGCGGGATCGGCAGCATGGATAAAAAGCTTACGGAAATGGCCGACGTTTTTCAGGTCTCTCTGCCCCGCCGCCTGCGGCGCCTATACCTGCCCCAAGTCATGCCCTTTTTCCGCTCCGCCTGCGCTGCTGGCCTGGGCCTGTGCTGGAAAGCCGGGATCGCGGCGGAAGTCATCGGCCTGCCCAAAGGCTCCATCGGCGAGCGGCTGTACGAGGCCAAAATCTATCTGGAAACGCCGGACCTGTTCGCCTGGACCACCGTCATTATCCTGATCAGCCTGCTGTTTGAGCGGTTTTTCCTGTTCCTGCTGGATTGGGCGCTGCACCGGCTGGAACGGAACTAGGAGGCGCCAAAGATGGATATCACACTGCAAAACATTGAAAAAGGCTACGGGGAAAAGCTGGTGCTTTCCGGTCTTTCCCATGTGTTCCCGGAGGGAAAGACCTCCTGCGTCATGGGACCCTCCGGCTGCGGGAAAACAACGCTTTTAAATTTGCTTTTAGGGTTGGAAAAACCGGATTCCGGCTCCATCTCCGGACTGGACGGCGCACGAAAAAGCGCCGTCTTCCAGGAGGACCGGCTCTGTGAAAACACTGGGGCCGCATCGAACCTGCGGCTTGTAAATCCTGTTCTGACCCGGCAGGAAGCGGAACGGCTGCTCGGGGAGCTTGGCCTTGCGGACGGCCTCAAGCAGCCGGTGCGGGAATTTTCCGGAGGCATGAAGCGCCGCGTTGCAATTCTCAGAGCGCTCTGCGCAGAGTACGACGTGCTGATGGCCGACGAGCCCTTCAAAGGCCTGGACGAAGCCACCAAGCGGAAGACCATGGAGTATTTCCGGGAAAAAACCGCCGGAAAGACAGTGATCCTTGTTACACATGAGGAAAGCGAAGCCTCCTTTTTCGGCGGGGAGATCTGGCGCTTGTAAAATTTCCGCCGCCGGTGTATGATGATGGAAAAGCTTCCTGAAAGGAGACTGCGCCATGAACGAAATTCCCAGACTGAAGCGTCATTTTGAACCGGAACGGGGCTGGATGAACGACCCTAACGGGCTTTGCTTTTTCCAAAACAGGTACCACGCCTTTTTTCAGCATTATCCCCATGAGCCGAAGTGGGGGCCTATGCATTGGGGCCATGCGGTCAGCTGCGACCTGCTTCACTGGGAAGAACTCCCCATTGCCCTTTACCCCGATATGCTCTACGAAAACGACGGCGGCTGTTTTTCCGGCTCCGCACTGGAAAGGGACGGCGTTTTATACCTGATGTACACCTCTGTTTCCAAGGAGCATGGGCAGACCCAGTCCATTGCTACCAGCCGGGACGGGGTGCATTTTGAAAAATACCCAGGAAATCCGGTTATCGAAAAAAGCCCGCTGGACCCCTGCAACAAGGACTTTCGAGACCCAAAGTTCTTTGCCTACGGGGATGAATACCGTATGGTGTGCGGCGCAGGACAGGACGGCCTTGGTTCCGTCCTGCTGTTCCGTTCCCGTGATCTGCTGCACTGGCAGTACATAGGGCCCCTTTTTCAAAGCCGGGAGTACGGCCCGGTGCCGGAATGTCCCGACCTGTTCCCCCTTGGAGAAAAATGGGTGCTGATGTTCTCCCGCATGGACGAGACCCGCTCCGCACAATTTGTGATAGGAAACTTTGACGGGGAGCACTTTTTCCCGGAAAGCTTTCAGCAGCCGGAAACGGGCACGGATTTTTATGCCCCCCAGACTTTTTTGGACCCCGCCGGCCGCCGGATCGTTATCGGCTGGCTCTTTAACTGGAACCGTGCCGTGCCGGAAAACGCCCTGCGCGCCGGAGCTCTTTCCCTGCCGAGAGAGCTTTCCCTGAAAGAGGGAAAGCTCCGCATGGCTCCCGTTTCGGAAGCCCAAGAGCTTATGACGGATACGGATCCCTGTGTCCGCCGGGAAAACGGCAGCGTGTTCGTTACAAACGGGAAACGCACCCTGCTGGAGCTTCCAGAAAGCGAAGTCCGCGACCTGAAAATTTTCACCGACACCCGCACCCGAGAGGTCTTCCTCAACGGCGGAGAGCTTTGTTGCACCTTCTATCTGGAATAAAAACCATAAAATGTCTGTTGACCGCAGATCTATAAAGCATCGTCCATGCGCAAAACCGGTCCGCGGCATGCTGACCGCAGGTCCGCCGACCGCAGGTCATAAAACCAGTATTGAACAAATATTTCTCTAAAAGCTCCCGGAAAGACTTCCTTTTCGGGGGTTTTTGTGTTAAACTGTCGTTAAACCTATTTTCAACGCCAGATATTGAAAAGCGGCAGGCCTCCGGCTTCGCCTGCGAATGAAAGGAATATTCCTTATGAAGGTTCTGATTCTCTCCTGCAATACGGGGCAGGGACACAACTCTGCCGGGCTGGCCGTGAAAGAAGAACTGGAACGCAGAAACATTCCCTGTGAAATGAAAGATGCCCTTTCCTTTGCCAAAGACCGCGCTTCCCGTACCATCAGCGGCGCGTATATCGGCATTGCCACCAGAAGTCCCGCCCTGTTCGGTGGAATTTACCGGCTGGGAAGCGCTATCAGCTCCAGCAGGCGAAAATCTCCGGTCTATTATGCCAACGCCCGATACGCGCAGCCCCTGAAAGCTTACATAGAGGAAACCGGCGTCACCGCGGTGGTAACGCCGCACCTGTTCCCTGCTGAGACCTTGACCTGTCTGAAGCGCCGCGGTGAGCTTTCCGTTTCCACCTACGCCATCGCCACAGATTACACCTGCATTCCTTTCTGGGAGGAAACGGAGCTGGACGGTTACTTCATCCCCCACGAAGACCTGGCTCCCGAATTTGAAAAGAAGGGGATCCCTCAGGAAAAACTGATCTCCACCGGTCTGCCGGTATCCAAGAGATTCAATTCCCATACAGATCAAGAGGAAGCCCGGCGCAAGCTGGGCCTTCCCGAGAACGCCCCGGTATTCCTTGTCATGACGGGCAGCATGGGCTTTGGGGACATTTCTTCCTTTGCGCTGGATCTGCTGCTGACCTGTCCGAAGGCAGCCCAGATCGTGATCCTTACCGGCAACAACGAGCCCCTGAAAGCCCGGATCGATAAGGACTTTGCCGGAGAGGCCCGGGTGCGCACCGTGCCCTTTACGCAGGAAGTCCCCCTGTACATGGACGCCTGCGATGTGCTGCTCTCCAAGCCGGGTGGGCTTACCAGCACGGAGGCAGCCGTCAAAAACGTGCCGCTGATCCATACCCGGCCCATTCCCGGCTGCGAAACCTGCAACGCCCGGTTTTTCTCCTCCCGCGGTCTCTCCCTTTTTGCGGAGGATCCAAAGGAGGCGGCCAAAGCGGCGGCCCTACTGGCCGCAGACGAAACGCTGCGGCAGAGCATGCGCCGCCGCCAGCAGGAAGCGATCCCTGCCCGGGCCGCGGAGTCCATCGTTTCCTACCTTTTGGAGCACGAAAGAATCGGCGTCCCACATCAATCGGACTAAAATCCGGCGAAAGGAGGCCCTTTTTATGAATTTCCCCTATTGGCTCGGCGTGTTTCGGTATGTCGTCTACGCCTTTCTGGGCTTTTGTCTGGGCGGCGTGCTGTTCAGCTACCATCTGCCCAAGCTTCTAAAGGGTGTAGATGTTCGGGAAGCCAGTGAAGACCACAACCCCGGCACGGTAAACGCCTTTAAATATGCCGGCGTTTCCGTAGGTGTTTTGTGCCTGCTGTGCGACTTGTGCAAGGGATTCGTGCCCGTGTTTGCGGCCACGCATTTTCTGGATCCCTCGCGCCTGTGGTTCTCCATAGTCATCTGTGCCCCCGCCCTGGGCCATGCCATAGCCCCCTTGTACCGCCGGCAGGGTGGAAAGGCTATTGCGGCCACTTTCGGCGCTCTTCTCGGGCTGCTCCCCGGAAGTTTTTTGGTCTTTTTGCTGGCGGCGATCTACCTGTTTTTCTCCCTGGTCCGGGTGGTCAATCCCAATGAACGCCGGACGGTAGTAACTTTCACGCTTTTTGCAGTCTTATCCCTGCTGTCCGCTTTTTACACCCATCGCTGGTCTTTTGCCTTGGGAACTGTGCTGCTGTCTGCTGTGGTCATTTTGAAAAATTATCGGGACGCAAAAATTCCTCTGCCTCAGCCGCCCGAGCAGGAGGAACCTCAGGTCAGCCGGCAAAATCCGTAGTCATAACGTCTAAGGGCGCGTTTCAAAAGCATGGGATCTTCTCATCAAAAAGGGACTGCTGTAAGATCATTCTGCAGCAGTCCCTTTTCATGCGGGCAAAACGGCCAGCGCCTGTTTCCCCAGCCCGCTATAGGCCCGCTCCACCGAAAACGCGGAATAGCGAACGTCCCGACCGGACAGCGGATCGTTGAAAAAATAGCCGCCGCTGTCCCAGCCTGTCAACAGCAGGCAGTGCATGGGATAGATCCACTGGAATTCCTCCCCGGTATCCTCCGTGAAAAAGATCACGTCGTCCTGGGGCTCTTCCATATCGATGGTGGCCCAAAGCAGAACCGGTACCCCGCTTGCCACATATTCCCCGCAAAGAGCTTCCAGACTTTCCCCCGACAGGTCTTTTACCGAGAGGAAGGATACCTCCCTCTCGCAGAGCAGCTGCTCCAAAGCCCGGAAAATTACCTGGCTGTAGCAGCCCCAGCCCAGTTTTGACCGAGGGTCCCCGGGGAATGCTTCCCGGGGATCACAGCCCACAAGCATTCCGTCCTGCTCATGAGGCGCGTTCCCCAAAGGGAGATATCCGTCGATAAATTCGTCTACGCCGATATCCACGCCAAAATATTGCAGCGCCATGACCGTGCAGACGCTTTCACAGCCTGTGGGCCAGTTTTCCTCCTGGCTGATAAACGGGACTTCCAGCAGCATGGTTTCTTTTCCTCCGCGGGAGTCCGGATCCATTGCCCGTTGCGGGCCTGTCTCAAAAGCGCCTGTTCCATCTTCTGAAAACGCCCTTCCCCGAAGGAGTTTTCCAGAAGCAGACGGAGCGCTTCCCGTTTTCACCGTATGCGCAATGAGAGCTATCAGGCATAGAAAGCCCGCAAAAGCCATGAAATACGGTATGTATCCTTTTCTCCGTTTTTTCCGAATCCGGTTTTCCATTGAGACGCTCCTCCCCTTTCCCTTTGCAGAATAGATGAAGGAAAACGCCTGCATATAACCGAAAGACGCATAAAAAACTCCGGTCCGAATGGACCGGAGCGATTTCATATACAAAAATTAAAGGAAGTTCATGGGGTCTACCCGATTACCGTTCTCGTATACCTCAAAGTGGAGGTGAGGACCGGTCACGTTGCCGGTAGCGCCCTCGTAGCCCACGATAGTCCCCTGCTCCACATACTGGCCGGTGGATACCGCCACAGAGCTCAGGTGAGCGTACCGGGTCGTGTATGTATCATTGTGGTAGATCAGCACATAATAGCCCCAGGACATGCCCCAGCTATCATAATTGTTGGCCTCGATCACCGTCCCGCTTTCCGCCGCCACCACAGGCGTTCCATAGGGTCCGGCAATATCCATTCCCCGGTGGCCCGCATAGCCGCCGTAATAGCAGGACACATAAGACACGCCGGGCAGGGGCCAGATGGGATGGAAGCCTTCCACGCCACCGCCGCCTGTGGGATAATTGTAATCTCCACTGCCACCGGCTGCTTCCTGCTGCCGCCGTTCTTCCTCGGCGGCCTTCTGCTGTTCGATAAGCTCTTTGATCCTCTGATCACAGGCTTCCCGTTCCTCGGCGTTCTTTTCCAGCTCTGACTGGGTAGCGCCTTCGGCCTCCTGCAGCGCCGCAATGGCGGCCTCGTTCTCCGCATACAGGTCGTTGAGTTCGTCCTGGTCGTTCTCAAGCTCCTTTTTCAGCTCCGCCACCTTTTGCTTGCTGGCCTCGCATTCCACGCGCTCCGCCTGAGTGCTGTCCATATATTCTTCGATCTTATCCATCAGCTTTTCATCATGGTCTGTCATGGCCTTGACCATCTCGCTGCGCATGGTAAAATCGCTGAAGCTGTCAGAATTGAGGAGGATCTCCAAGGTGCTGATGTCGCCCGCCTTATACAGGGCCACGAGCCGGTCCTTGAACTGATCGATGGTATCCTGAATTTCCTTCTGGGACTGCTCGAGCTTCAAAGTCAGAACCGTGATATTGTCATTGAGCTTGTCGATATCGCTTCTGGCGTCGTCGATCTGCTGCTGGAGCAGATTGATCTTCTGCTGCAGCGTTTCCTGGTATTCCCGCTTTTGATTCTCATCGTTGCGCAGTCCCTCCAGCTTGGCTTCCAGGTCGTTGGCTTCCTGCTCCAGCTGGGCCTGCTTTGCTTCCATATCGCTGATCGAATCGGCGAGAGCGGTTCCCGGGACCATCGCAAAAACACACACGGCCAGCGCCCCGGCCATCAGGCGTTTTAAAAATTTCCGTTTCATAAAGCTTTTCCTCCTTCATTCACAAGGGCACATAATGTACCGGTGCTTTTGCGCGCTTGTGAATTTCGTGCACCCAATAGAGAAGCCGGAAGCTCAAAAAGCAACATGATTCGGGTGCATATAGACTGAAACTTTTTTCCGTTTCCCTTGATTTACATAAATTCCTTGTTGATTCTACCCCATTCCTGCATCTTTATTTTTCCCAAATAGAATTAAAGAGTAAATTTATTTTGAAAATAGTGCCTTCCTGACATATTCCTACTAGATATGGAGCTTTTTGCAGAAACGCGTCTCTTCTGCAGAAACATTTCCAAAAAAATTTCCGGGACCGGTGGGCGGCCCACCGGCTCCGGACACTTTAATCGCTTTTAAACTGTAAACCCGGCTACCGCCGCCGTTCAATATTCCGATGGTAACGGCGGGTAGGCGGCGGGGAATAAACGGACCGCATCACTTTGTAGGGCGTTTTTGAAATGCTGGCAACCCGCACAGCTCTCCGTCTCTTTTTGGGAGCTTTGCAGCTGACGAATACGGTGAAGACCACGCCCAGGGAGCCTATGCCCACAATGGCCCAGCCCCAAATGCCAATGGCCTGTATTTCCGGCGCAGGAGCCGCTTGAATGGGCTCCGGCAGAGGCTCCTGCGTGGGAGCGGCATAGGTCACACCGATGCTGGCACACCACAGCACCAGAAAAGCTATGGCAACAAGCACCGCCCAAAAACGTGTATCCCGCAGCTTCACGCAGTCACCTCCCCACTTTATATAGTATATCGATTCTATTATAACAACTAGCTGTGGGGAATACAACTAAAATCTAGAAATAATTTCCAAAATTTGTCGATTTCTGTGATATCGACCTCTTTTTCCACCCCAAAAAGCTTAATTTTCAACTCTGTCCTTCCCTCAGGCATGTCCATCGTCTGCAAGGGCAGGTCGCTGTCTCCGAAGCTGAGCCGCCGGCCCTGGTAGTCCACCGCCACGAATCCGGCTGCCGCCATCAGAAGGAACAGAGATATGCCGAGAGAGAGCCAAAATGCCCGCCGCCCTTCTTTTTTCATACCGGTCCCCCTTTTCAGCAGACAAATTCCGCATCATTTAGGATTGCCGGTTTTTCAGTGTTTAGACTGCTGCTTTTCGGAACAGCACAGGAAAAAAATACATTTTTGTGCGCGTATCATCCCTCCTTTATGCGGGAAAAGGTCTCTGCCAAGATCTCTCCCAGCATTTTTCCGGAATATTTCGCTTCGGAAACGGTGTTCACCTCCGTACCCACCTCAATGAGCATGGAACCTCTTGTAGCATTCATATTGTATTTGCTCTCTGAGAAGTCAAGGGGCCGCGCCAGCCCGGGATACAGCTGCTCCGCCGTCTGCTGCACCCGGAGAATCAGCCGGAGATTATCCCGCCAGTCCGGGAAATCCCCCCATTCCCCGCTGGCGTCACATCCGGCCAGCAGCATGACCTGCGCCGCTTTTCTGCCGTTTATCACTGCGGTAGGCTTATATTTCACTCCCTCCTGGGTAGTCATGGAATCCCTGTGCAGGTCAATGGTCACCTGAATGCCCGGGTATTCCTCCAGATTTTTCTGGATCACGTCCCAGGAACGGGAATAGGAGCCGTTATAGATGGCATCGTTTACCGTGGCGTCGTGTATCACCCCAAATCCCCGGGCCTCCAGTTCTTTTTTCAGCTCCTCCCCCACTGCCACGACGCTCATATCCTGATTCTGGGTACGGGTTTCCATATCCGTGTAATAAAATCCGGTATAATCCTTCGAGTAGGCCTCTGAGGTGTGGGTGTGATAGATCAGCACCTCCACACTGCCGTCCCCTTTCAGGCTGACCGCCGGGCTTTCCTGCAATTCTGCGTTCAGATCCGTGTCAGAGCCTGTGGTATCCCTTACAAAAAAATCGGCGATCTGCTCTCCGCCGTCCAACGCGATCTCCTCCACCGGCGCGGAAACCCGCGCCGGGTCCGGGGTAACGGCCGCCCCCGGCAGCTCGTCATTGTGGAACGGGACAATGCCATCGTCTGCGAAAGCCTCCATGCGGCCTGCCAGAAACCCGGTTTCAGGCTGCGCAGGGGCTTCCGAAACAGCGGGCGTTCTTTCCGCCGGACTGCCGGGGCTTTCCACTGGAGCCGATTCTCCTTCGGAAGACTCCTCCCTGCGCATACCGGCAATAAAAAGCAGAGCATCCGTGCCGTTTTCCGCCGTCCAGCTGCCCAGCGCCGACGCCGCGCACCATACGCAGAGGGCGAGGCAGCCCCAAACTGCCAGATTTTTCATAGCCCGGAGGCAAAAGCTTTTTTTCATACAGCAGCATGTTCCTTCCTGAAAAGTTTACAACTTTATATAAAAAATTTACAAATTTCCTCTTGCGGCAATCGGAGCGCTTCTTTATAATTGAAACATTATACTTGACGATACCTGTTTGATGCAGACAAGGTTTCTATGGGAAAACGGAAGTTCTTGTGCAGGAAAGGAGTTTTACGAATGTCGATCTATTCGGAAATCAAGCCGGAGGTCCGCAGGCTTGCGGACCTGTGCGTGGAAAACAGCCGTATTGACCCGGAGCTTTATACAAAATACGATGTAAAACGGGGGCTGCGGGATTTAAACGGCAAGGGCGTGCTCACCGGGCTCACCCACATCTCGGAGATCGTTTCCAGCAAAACGGTGGACGGCAAAAGCGTGCCCTGCGAGGGCGAGCTGTATTATCGGGGCTACAGTGTGGAGGATCTCGTCCGCAGCCAGCCCAAAGGGGACAATTTCGGCTACGAGCGAACCGCGTATCTGCTTCTGTTCGGCAAGCTTGCCACAGCGGAGGAGCTGGACGAATTCTGCCGGCTGCTGTCCTTTTACCGTACGCTGCCTACCAGCTTTGTGCGGGATATCATCATGAAAGCTCCCAGCAGCGATATGATGAACACCCTGGCCCGCAGTGTGCTCACCCTCTATTCTTATGATGAAGATGCCGAGGATATTTCTGTCCCCAACGTCCTGCGTCAGTGTATGCAGCTGATCGCCCTGTTCCCTCTGCTGTCCGTGTACGGCTATCAGGCGTACCGCCATTATCACGACGGTCAGAGTCTGTTTATCCACCAGCCGGATCCCGCCCTTTCCACAGCGGAAAATATCCTGCGGATCCTCCGGCCCGATTGCAAATACACGGAATTGGAGGCCAAAGTGCTGGATATCGCCCTTATCCTCCACGCCGATCACGGCGGCGGCAACAATTCCACCTTTACCACCCATGTGGTAACTTCCTCCGGCACCGATACTTACTCCGCCATCGCGGCGGCCCTGGGCTCTCTAAAGGGCCCAAAGCACGGCGGCGCCAACATCAAGGTCGTGAAGATGTTCGATGATATTAAGACCCATGTGAAGGATTGGAACGATGACGATGAGATCACAGCTTATCTCCAAAAGCTTCTGCACAAAGAGGCCTTTGACCGCTCCGGACTTATTTATGGCATGGGCCACGCGGTCTATTCCATCTCCGATCCCAGGGCAAAGATCATGGCACGGTTCGTGGAGGGGCTTTCCCAGGAAAAGGGCCGCACGGACGAATATCGGCTGTATGCAAACGTGGAACGTCTGGCTGTAAAGCTGATCACTGAGGAACGGAAAATTTATAAGGGCGTTTCCGCCAATGTGGACTTCTACAGCGGCTTTATTTACAGCATGCTGGATCTGCCTATGGAACTGTACACCCCCATTTTTGCCATTTCCCGCATCGCGGGCTGGTCCGCTCACCGCATCGAAGAGCTGGTAGGCGGCGGCAAAATTATCCGTCCGGCGTATAAAGCGGTGCAGGAGCACCGAGAGCTGGGAGTTTAGATACTGGATACCGGATTCTGGATGCCGGAAAAGGACAATTGGAAAGGCAACGGGAAATTAGGGATAAGGGCACAGTGCGTTAAATTGGCTGCGTGCCGCTGCATCTACTTGTGAAGACAGCAGGCGGCGTTTGCAAGCATGGGCCTGATCGCAAGTAGTACTAACCCCCTTCTCTCACTGTCATTACTGAACAAAAGGCAAGGCAAGCCTGCTTTTACGAAGGATCTCGGTTATATCTCAGCCAGCGGGTACAAATTTCCTTTTCCGCACCGGTTTCTGCCAACCGAGATCCTTCGCCGTGAAGGCGTGAAGCACCTTTTATGTTCCTCAGGATAACAGTGGAGGGACTGGTGTGCCAAACAATCATTTATTCTCCTCATACAAGAAGCGGCTCCCCTATACGGGGAGCCGCTTTGTTTCTCCTTTTATCCCTGCTTGCGCAGGGTCCGCATACAGCGGGTGCATACGGTAAGCTTTTTTCTGCCCTGGGGCGTATTGATGTGCATGGTATGCAGATTGGGTTTGATTTTTTTAGGCTTTCGCCCATTGATGTACATTCTGTCATGGGCCACCTTGTTTCCGAAAACCGTGGTTTTCCCGCAGATTTCACAGCGCAAAAACGCCTTCCCTCCTTCTTTTTCCGGCAAAACAGCAGAGAGGCTGCTTCTTCCAGTCCAGTATATCCAGCCTGAATATCCTTTTACAAGCCTCTCTTCGCTACAGAATCGAGAAAGCGTCTATTTTAAGAACGAATTTTCTACAGAACCATGTTTGCGCTGGCAAAACTTCCTCCATTCTGCTATACTGAACTTTGAAAAAGGCAAAACAGCAGAGGAGGAAAAGGGGGGAAAGGTATGACCCGAGACGTACAGCGTGCATAGCAGAGGCTATTGCACCGATCCGATAAAAAATGACGCGATAGCCTTTGCTCATCTTGAAGTCAGGAGATTTCAAATCCCCATGAAATTTAGGAGGAGCAATATGCGCTATGCACGAGCCCAGGATATTCTGCCTGCCCAGCTGCTAAGTCAGCTGCAGCAATATATCGACGGAGCATATCTTTACGTTCCCAGGAAAGAGGAAAACCGGCTGGCCTGGGGCGAGCGGACTCACAGCAAAAAAGAGACTGCCGCCCGCAACCGCCTGATTTTTCTGGAAGCGAAGGCCGGAAAGGAAATTCCCGCTTTGGCTGAGACTTACTTTCTGACGGAAAAAACTATCCGCCGAATCCTCTTGGAGGAACGAAAAAAGCAGAAATAACTGAAAAGCCTCCCGGAAACTATGTTTCCGAGAGGCTTTCTAACAACTAAATTCCTAATCTCTAAAGACTGTCCTTTTACCAGCCCTGATCCTTCAGGTACTGGCGGCTCAGAGTGATAGCCTCAATAGGAGTGCGTCCGATGGACTGGTCCTGCTCCACCACCACCCATTTGGCGCCTGCTTCTACCGAGGCCTCCAAGATGGGCGCAAAGTTCTGGTCGCCGTAACCGACAGGACGGAATTCAAAGGTGCCGTGGCTTTCTTTTTCCTCCACGTCCGTGCCGATGAGCTGATACATATTGGCGGGGTTTCCTTCCTTGTGGAAGTCCTTCAGATGAACCACGGGCGCGCGGTTCGTATACTTTCTCACATAGGCGGCAGGATCTTCCCCGGCGACCTTGACCCAGCAGGTATCCAGCTCGGTCTGGAGCAGATCGGCAGGAATGGTGTCGTAGATGTAATCCAGGGCGTAGCGGCCGTCCGGCATCTTGGTAAACTCAAAGTCATGGTTGTGATACAGCGTCTGAATGCCATGCGCCTTGCAAGCCTTGGCGATCTCTTCAAACAGCTTTACGTTTCCTTCAAATTTGGGCGTACCGGGACGGTCTTCCTCCATCAGATAGGGAATGGCGATATATTTTACGCCGATCTCCACATACTTCTGAATGGTGCCCTCCATGTCGGCCACCAGCTCCTGGAAGGGAACGTGGGCAGAAACAGCCACGAGCCCGGCTTCCTCAATGGCGGCTTTGATCTCCGCGGGAGCCAGTCCGTACAGACCGGCCAGCTCTACGCCTTCATAGCCGATCTCCTTGATTTTCTTCATCGTACCGCGAAAATCCTTCTCCGCGTCATCGCGGACAGAATAGACCTGAACAGCAACGGGCAGTGTTTTCATGGGAAACTCCTCCAATAACAGTAAAGATTCTGCCCCTATCATATATCAAATACCGACAAACGTCAAGGGGAACTGAGGAAAATAATAAGTGATTCCGCCTTTCAAGCGCCGTTTGCTTTCCGGAGCGTTCAATGCTATAATGATTGCAAAGCAATAGCCGGGCCGCCCGCTTGCGCGTTGGAGCCGAGCAGGTTCCCGTATGCTCGCCGCAGGTGTGCCGTAATGACGATAAAGCAATCATTACGGGGAAATCTCTGAAAAGAAGAAAGCCTTCGTCTTTCTTCGTGAAACGTTTTCTTTTTGCTTCGCAAAGTACCGGATTTCTCTAAAAAGATAAAATCTCGATCGAGCAAAGGAACAGGATATTTATGAAAAGAAACCTCCGCTTCTACTTTTCGCTGTTTTTCGCTAAGGGGACCGCTCTGGTGCTTAAGCTCATCGGCAGAAAGGGTACTTCCATGCCGGGCTCCTGGGCCATCATTCTCTGCCCGGATTTTCTGGGCCGCATGCCCCGGCCTAAAACTGTCATCGGCATCACGGGCACCAACGGCAAAACCACCGTTTCCAACATGGTAGAGGACGTGCTCAAGGACCAGGGTTACGATTTCGTGTGCAACCGCTCCGGCACCAACGTGGCCACAGGCGTGGCCTCAGCCCTGATCGCCAATTCCACCTTTTGGGGGAAACCCAAAAAAGACCTGGCAGTTTTTGAGCTGGATGAGCGCAGTTCTCCGCGAATTCTCCCCTATCTCAAACCGGATCTGCTGCTGTGTACAAATATTTTCCGGGACTCCTACAAGCGCAATGCCCACATGGAATTTATCGTGGATATCCTTGACCGGTACATTCCCGACGGAACCCGTCTGGTTTTAAACGCGGACGACCTCCTCTGCGCCGGCCTGAAGCCTCAGAATCCCCGGGTATATTTTGGCATTGACAGGCTCCCCAGCGACGGGACCGAGTGCCATAACATTGTCCGGGACGTAACGGTCTGCCCCAAATGCGGCACGAGGCTTTCCTGGGATTTTATCCGCTACCATCACATCGGCCGGGCCCGCTGCCCAAGCTGCGGCTTCTGTTCCCCTGAGGCCTCTTACCGTGTGGTTTCCACCGATGGGGAGAAGCGCCGCATGAAACTGAACATTCAGGGACAAGAACGGGAATTTCCCCTTCCCAACCAGAGCACCATCAACGTGTATAACTCTCTTTCCGCCATTGCGCTGCTCTCGGAATTCGGCCTGCCGGAGGAAAAGATAGCGGCTTCCATGGACAAGCTCTCCATCAGCGAGACCCGGTACCACGAGGAAGAAGTCAACGGGAAAAAGGTCATTCTCCATCTGGCTAAGGGACAGAACCCCATCGCCTGCTCCCGGGCCTTTGAAAATATCCGGGACTATGGCAGGAGCGGCCCGGGGCCCGCCGTCAAAAAAGCTGTCATTCTGTTTCTGGACGATTACTTCGACGCCGCTCATTCCGTGGAGAATACGGCCTGGCTTTACGACACGGATTTTGAGTTTTTAAACGATGAAAACATCACCCAGATCATCGCGGCCGGCGCCCGCCATTGGGACGTGTACCTGCGCCTCCTGATGGCGGATATTCCCAGGGAAAAGATCGATCATCTGGAAGACAACGAAAAGGCCGCCGCCCTGCTGGATCCCGCGAGGGCCGATTCCGTGTTCATCTTGTACGACGTATATACCATCGGCCTGGCCAACCGGGTAAAGGAGCAGGTGGAAGCGCTGCTGGAAAGCAGCCGGGAGCCTGAGGAAAAGGGGGCGGAAAGTCATGAAAATTGAGATCCTGTTTCCGGAGTTCTGCAACCTGTTCGGGGACATGAGCAACATGCGGTACCTGAAAAAATGCCTGCCGGACGCGGAGTTTGCGGAAACGCCCTTCGATGCCGAGCCGCTGTTTCTCACAGAGCCCATAAGCCTTGTCTATCTTGGCCCCATGACCGAGCGGATCCAGGAGCGCGTCATCAAAAAGTTTCGGCCCTATCGGGAAAAGCTGCGGCAGCTTATCGACGGGGGGACCGTTTTCCTCTTTACCGGCAACGCTCTGGAGGTGCTGGGCGACTACATTGAAAATGAGGACGGCAGCCGGATCGAAGCGCTGGGACTTTTTCCTCTTTATGCCGAACGCAGCATGATGAATCGGCACAACAGCACCTTTTTGGGGACCTTTCAGGGAAAGGAGCTCATGGGCTTTAAATCCCAGTTCACCTTTGCCTATCCGGAAGGAGAAGTGGAAGGCCTTTTCAGGGTAAAAAAAGGGGTGGGACTCAACCGGAAATGCAAATTTGAAGGGATACGCTCTCACAACTTTTTCGGAACCTACCTGCTGGGGCCCGTTCTGCTCCTGAATCCTGATTTCACCCGGTATTTATTGACTTGTATGGGTGTGGAGATGCCCGTTCTTGCTTTCGCGGAGGACTTGGACGCCGCCTTTGATCAGCGGCTGAAGGATTTTCGGGAAAAAACCTGATTCTTTCGCGGTTTTAGACCTGACCGCACAATTTTAAAAGACACAAAAAGAGAAAGGCTTTCTCTCTCACAGAGAAAAGCCTTTCTCTTTTTTTCGGGGATAGGGGCGGCTGATATCCGTCAGCTCCAGAATATAATCAACGGAGGTGCCGTAGTATTCCGCCAGCCGAACCAGCAGGTCAATGGGGACCTGCCGCACGCCGTTTTCGTACTGAGAATAAGTATTTTGACTGATGGAAAGCTGTTTTGCCAGCTCTTTCTGAGTTAAATCCCGGTCTTCCCGCAAATCCCGCAGCCGCATGGAACGCCCTCTCATATTTTATTCTTTTTCTGCTCTCATTTTATGAAATCTCAAATTGAGATGTTGGCTTTTATCTCGTTTTGAGATAGAATTTTGTTATTCTATTCTGATGCGGGAGGCGGCGCCTTGATAAATCAGGAAATTTTTTTCCTTTGCGTGTGTTTGGCCATATTGCTGCTGATTCTTGCCGGCTCTTTTCTGCGCCTCTGCTTTCTCAGTATTCCCTACCAGGAGTGGGTAAAACACCGAAGATCGGAGAAGCTCAGAAAAGGAAAGCGAAAATAAAAAACGCCGTCCCCGCTTCGGCAGCATTTCCGAAGCGGGGACGGCGAAATTTAATTTGCGGGATATATCCAGTTATTCCGGCAGCAGCGTAAAACTGAAATCGAATTCCTCTTCTTCCAACCTGTACTGAGGCAAAAGTTCCGGGCCGCAGGAGTTGGAGCCGACGCCGCTCATTTTATAGTCCAGGCAGAACACGGTCTCTCCGCATTTCTCCAGTTCATAGGCGTGCTTCTTCGCTTTCAGCTCCTCCTGAGTGTACTCAGATACATTGAAGGAGAAGGGCGTTTCCGAGGAAGCCGTCAGGGAACAGGCTCCGTCGGACAGGGTAACGTACCGGCAGTCCGCATGGGAAGAATTTTCCTGGGGTTTCAGATAATTCTCAAACATAGAGGAAACGGACTGCGCGTATATCCCCAGCCGAGAGGCCCGGTGCTTGTCGAGATAGCTTTCATAGGGACCGTAACCAAAATACTCCACGCTGCCAAAGACCTTCGGCAGGAACAGCCGCAGGCCGAATCTGGGAAGATAGGGGAAGCGAGCGTCCCGGCGGCAGGAAACAGCCCCATCGATACGGCCCTTGGCGTCCACGGTCCAGATAGCTTTCGCGTCGATAAATTTAGCGGAGCAGACTGCGGAAATGCCAAAATGGCAGGCAATAACGGCCCCGCCGTTCTCAGAGGCTTTCACCTTCGTCTCATAGACCCGCACTGTGGGCCTGTCGTAGCCTGCACCCGTCCATTTCCCGTCAATGTCCCGATCGTTGTCCGTTGGCGCACGGTACAGATTCCATTCCATGGGACGGGTCAGCAGCTGACGGTTGCGGAAACACATAGTGGCAAAGACGGCTTTCCGCGTGTCAAACTCATATCTGAAATCGCTGCCGTATACAGAGATAGTCCTGCGTCCCTCCTCGATCTGCACCGTACCGGAAGCGGGCGCGTCCAAGAAGAAGGGCTCCTCGTTCAGGAGAATCTCGTCAAAGCCCAGAGAATGACCGGCCTCGTAAAAATCCCCTTCCTCTTTGGCGGTATAGAGGAAAGTAAGAGTGCAGGTCCCTTCCTCAGGCAGTTCCGGCAGGGCCACCTCCACCTCCCCATGAGGGGGAAGGTGGGTCAGCTCCAGCCTGCCGCCGAACAGCGTCTCACCGTCCTGCGCGGCCTCATAGGACACCTCGAGAAAGTTCTCCGCGTCGGTAAAATCCAGATAGTTGTGGAGAACAAACGTGTTCTTCTTCCCTTCCGCCTTTCTGACGCGGACAGGACGGATCACGTTCTTAAATTCCAACAGTCCGGTATGGGGCGTGCGGTCGGGGTAGACCAGACCGTCCATGCAGAAATTGCCGTCGTGGGGGAACTCGCCGAAATCGCCACCATACCGGTAGATGGGCCGGTTATCCGGAGTGGTGCCGCCGTACACGGCGTGGTCGCACCACTCCCACACAAAGCCTCCGCAGAAGCCTGGGTACTTCATAATGAGCTGCTGGTAATCCTCCGCGTCTCCGGGGCCGTTGCCCATGGCGTGGATATACTCGCACTGCACGAAGGGAAGCTTTCCCTCGGGCAGACAGGCGGTGATATCCTCCCCGGTATAAGCGCTGGTGTAAGAATCGTTCGCAAAATAATTTTCCACATAGGACAGGGGAGCGTACATCTGGCTGAACAGGTCCAGCATGGTGAAATCCGGCCTGCGCTCCTTGTGATAGCATGTAAAATTCTCATAGTGCAGCAGCCGGGAGGGGTCGTATTCCTTCACCCAGCGGCCGGCATTTTCAAAGTTTTCTCCCCAGCCGCTTTCATTTCCCAGGGACCAGATCAACGCCGCGGCGTTGTTTTTATCCCGGATCACGCTGCGCTGCACCCGGTCCAGAATGGCTTCTTTGAACTGGGGATCGTCCGCTGCGTCCGGATAATGCTCCGCTTCGTAGCCCGCCATTTTCGTGGCCATTCCATGGGATTCCATATCCGCCTCGCCGATGACATAAAAGCCAAATTCCGAACACATCTGCATGAACCAGGGGGCGTTCGGATAGTGGCTGGTGCGAATGGCGTTGATATTGTGCCGCTTCATCAGGGCCAGGTCCCGCAGGGCCTGTTCTTTGCTGATGGTATAGCCGGTGACGGGATCGCTGTCGTGGCGGTTCACACCACGGAACTTGATGTCCACGCCGTTGAGGTAGACCACGCCGTCCCGCACCTCGATTTTCCGCAGGCCCACCTGCTGGGAGATGCATTCTTCTCCCGTTTCCAGCACCAGGGTGTACAAAGCGGGATCTTCCGCGTTCCAGAGCACGGGGGCTTTCACCGTAAACGAAAGGCTTTCAGAAGCGGGACCCGTCTGAGAAAGCTTCTCTCCGTCCGGTCCGTATAAAGCGCCTGTCACAGAGCAGCCTCCCTCCGGGAAAAGCTCCACGTTGACGGTGGCGGTAGAAAAATCCGGAGAAAATTCTTCCTTTACAAAAAAGTCCCGCAGGAAGGACTGGGGACGGGCTATGAGATACACGTCCCGGAAAATACCGCTCATGCGCAGCTTATCCTGGTCCTCCAGATAGGTGCCGTCGCACCACTGAAGCACCAGCGCCGCCAAAACGTTATCCCCCTCCTGCAGAAATTCGGTGATCTCAAATTCCGAGGTACTGTGGGAGACCTGGCTGTACCCGGTGAATTCCCCATTGACCCACAGGTACAGGCAGGAATCCACGCCCTCAAAATTCAAAAACCAGCGGGAGGAAAGATCTCCCTCCTCCAGATCAAAATGCCGCACATACAGCCCGCAGGGGTTTTCCGCAGGCACATAGGGCGGGTCGCAGGGAATGGGATAGCGGACGTTCGTGTACTGATGACGTCCATAGCCGTGATTCTGCCAGCAGGAGGGAACGGGGATCTCGTCCATTTCCTCCTCGCCGAAGGAAAGGCCCTCCTCCGGGTCCATCACGTCGTCAAAGCTGTCGAAGTACCGGAAATTCCAGCTTCCGTTCAGGGAAAATACCCGGGAGGAACTGCCGTCCTCCGCTTCCCGGGCGTCTGCAAAGGGTATGTAATAGCTTCGGTTTGGCATGGTCCCCACATGAAGGACCTGTGGATCTTCATGGAAATGCTGAGCGTTCTGTTTCATAGCGCTGGTTCCTTTCCCGGAGCCCCCGGAGAGTTTTGTGAATTTGACTTTTACACGGGAAAAAGGTACACTGGTAGAGACCTTTTCCCACTACTGTTAGATTACTCTGAATGAAAGTAATAGTCAATCCGCTTTCGCAAAAAAATTTACCGGAAGGGAGGCGCTGTCCCCAGATGGGCGCTGAGATCATCATAACTGCTCTGTTCGGCGGGACGGTCCTGTTCCTTGCGGGACGAAGCTTTGAAAAAAAGGAGCTTAAGCCCTCCTTCTTCGCCGTTTGGGCCGGCCTTCTGCTGCTTTCGGCCCTTGCGCTGCGGCTTTTTTGGGGCTATTTTTCCCAGGGCTTTACATCGGACATAGACACCTTCAAAGCGTGGGCTTACGCCCTGGACCGCACCGGCCTTTCTCAGATATATGGCCGCAGCGACCTTTTCCTCGACTATCCTCCGGGCTATCTCTATATCCTTCTGCTGTCGGAAAAGCTCCGCCGCCTGCTGGATATCCCTTTCGATGCGGCTTCCTATACCCTGCTGCTCAAGCTGCCCTCGCTGCTGGCGGACCTCATCTGCGGCGCTCTGCTTTTGTGGCTTGGAAAAAGAAAGCTGGGAGAGAAACCGGCCCTGCTGCTTTCCGCAGCTTATCTGTTCTGCCCGGTGGCGCTGGTAAACTCCGCCAGATGGGGCCAGGTGGATTCTTTCTGCACGGCTATCCTTTTCTGCTCCGTCCTGCTGTTGTATAAAGAATGGTACGTCCCCTCCGCGCTGCTGTACGGTTTGAGCATCGCCTGCAAGCCTCAAATGCTGATCTTTGCTCCCATGTACCTGTTTTTTGCCATGAAACAGCGGAAATGGGGGAAGCTGGGGCTGGGCGTCCTTTGTACTGTAGGCGCGGTCTTACTGACGGCTCTCCCCTTTACGGAGGGCTTTGATTTCTGGTGGCTGCTGGAACGGTACCGGTCCACTATGGATTATTACAATTACTATTCCGTCAACGCCTACAATTTCTGGACGTTCATCGGCCGGAACTGGCACGGTCTGCCGGAGGGTATCGCCCGGCAGCTGCTGACTCTGGCAGCGCCGGTCCTTGCCACCGCGCTGTGCGGCCTGTTCCTGTTCCGCGCAAAGCGGAAAGACGCAGTTTTTGCCTGCCCTGTCCTGCTGATGACGGTGATGTACCTCTTTGGCATCAAAATGCACGAGCGATATCTCTACCCCGTGTTTCTTTTCCTTCTGCTCTGCTTTCTGTTTACTCTGGACCGCCGTCTGCTGCGGGCCTTCGCCTTATCAGGAGCCGCCCACTATCTCAACGTGGCCCATGTGCTTTATCTGTTCCGGGAAAAGGGCGGAAATTACGACCCCAATGCCTTTCTGACCCGCTGCCTTGCAGGCGCGCAGATCCTCGCTCTATTGTACCTTTTGTATACGCTGGCAGCCGCGTACCTGCCGGGGCTTACCAAAGCCGCCGCCCCCAGACCTGTCCGAAGATGGTCCCGCCCCGCTCCGGAGTCCGGAAGCTTTGCGAAGACGGACTGGTTCGCCCTGATCGCTGTCACCGCGCTTTACGGCCTCGTGGCCTTCTGGAACCTGGGGAGCCATGAAACCGCGCTGACTTCCTGGACTCCTGAGGAAAATGACAGCGTGACCTTTCAGGCAGAATCGGACTGCGACGCCATCTACTATCTGCCAGGGCTGGCTCCCGACCAGGGCCATTACGCCGCCAGGACCGGGGCCAATATCCAGGTGGAGACCAGCGCGGACGGAAAAAGCTGGACCGACTGCGGCAGTCTCAGCGAAAGCGGAACGTATGTGTTTACCTGGTTCCGGCATACGCTGACAACGCCGGGAAGATATATCCGTCTGACGGCGGAGGACGGGGGTTCGGTCCTCAATGAGATCGGTCTCAAGGTCCGGGGGAGAAACGAATTGTCCCCCCTGCAGGAGCTGGGGACAGGCGGCGCGCTTCTGACGGACGAACAGGAAACGGTCCCGTTTTACACCACCTATGAAAATTCCTCCTACTTCGACGAGATATACCATGCCCGCACCGCCTATGAGAACATTCTGGGGCTGGAACCCTATGAAAACACCCACCCCCCTCTTGGAAAATACTTGATCTCTCTTGGGATCCGGCTGTTCGGCATGAATCCCTTCGGCTGGCGGTTTATGGGGACGCTGTTCGGCGTGCTGATGCTGCCTGTGCTGTACCATCTGCTCAAGCAGCTTTTTGGAAAGACATACTTTTGCTGCATTGGTACCCTGCTGTTCGCCTTTGACTTCATGCACTTTACCCAGACCCGGATCGCCA
This sequence comes from uncultured Acutalibacter sp., assembly GCA_964642055.1. Classification (GTDB taxonomy): domain Bacteria; phylum Bacillota; class Clostridia; order Oscillospirales; family Acutalibacteraceae; genus Acutalibacter. The sequence goes on from CAZXLM010000002.1 coordinate 23,529, forward strand.
CTATCGACACCTACGCCGTGTTTTTCCTTCTGCTGATGTACGACACTATGACGGTCTTTCTCCGCCGGGATCTGCAGCGAGACAGTATGAAGAAGCTGCTTCCCCCCCTGCTGCTCTGCGGCGTTTTTACGGGGCTCGGCATTGCCTCCAAATGGACGGCGGCTTACGGCGCGGCGGGGCTTGCGGTACTGTTCTTCGGCAAGTTGATCCTCTCCTTCCGGGACGCGGGAAGAGCGGGCGAAAATACCGCCGTCTTGAGGCGGAAGTCGCTTTCCCTGTGCCTGTGGTGCTGCCTGTTTTTCCTTGCGATCCCCTTTGGCCTCTATTTCGCAGCCTATCTGCCCCTCGCCACCCTGCCCCACAACCGTTCCCATCTCTGGAGCTGCTTCTGCAATTACCAGGTCAACATGTTCCGGTATCATTCCCAGCTCGTGGCGGAGCACTATTTTGCCTCTCCCTGGTATGAATGGCCCTTTGACGTGCGGCCCATCTGGTATTTCTCCGGCGATCCGGCAAACGCCCAGGGCAAATACAGCACCATCGCCGCTTTTGGAAATCCCCTTCTCTGGTGGGCGGGCGTCCCCGCGCTGGCCTGCGCCGCTCTGCTTTGGACGCGGGAGCGGAAAACCTTTTCCGCCGTGGTCCTCTGCGGCTTCCTATCCGTCTATCTGCCCTGGGTACTGGTCCCCCGTCTCACCTTTATCTACCACTATTTTACGGCGGTGCCCTTTTTCGTCATCGCCCTGACGGGGACCTTTTCCCGGCTGGAGGATACCCGGCTGGGCGGCCGACCGATCTTGAAGACCGGAACGGGAACGCTTTCCGCCGCCCAAGTGTTTTCGGCGGTCTTCACCGCCGGGTGTCTGTTGCTGTTCGCCGTCTATTTCCCGGTGATCTCCGGCGCCCCCACAGACAAGGCCTATTCCGACGCCCTGCGGCTATTCCCTACCTGGTATTTTTGAACACATAAGGAGGTCTTTCCATGATCCTTCACGTTTTAGGCAGCTGCTCCGGCACGGAGCCTCAGGCAGGATGCCACCACACCAGCGTCACGCTGGAGACCGGCGGAAACCTCTACTTTCTGGACGCCGGGGAAAACTGCGCCTATTCTTCCTATCTTCTGGGGATCGATCAGCTGAACACCCGGAAAGTATTTATTTCTCACGCCCATATGGACCACGTGGGCGGCCTGCCCCATCTGCTCTGGAACCTGCGAAAGCTCTGCACACTTTCTCCGGAAAACGCCGAACGCATGGCGGGCAGGACTGTGGAAGTCTACACGCCTGATCTGGACGCCTTTTCCGGCGTTATGAAAATGCTTTTGGGCAGCGAAGGAAATTACAAGACCGTTTTCAAGGTGGAGCCCCGCCTCATCGAAGACGGCACTCTCTGCTCCGGGGACCTTTCCGTGAAGGCCTTTCATAATTTCCACCTGGGAGAACCTGCGCCGGGAGAGCCGTGGAAAAGCTTTTCCTTCTCGGTAGAGGCGGAGCATAAAAAACTGTTTTATTCCGGGGATTTCCGGGACCTTTCCGAACTGCTCCCCCACGCGGCAGGCGCGGAACTGCTCCTGCTGGAAACCGGGCACCACCGTGCGTTCCAGCTCTGTCGGGAACTTGTGGATTCCGGTATTTCCTTCGGCCGGGTGCTCTTCTTCCATCACGGCGTGGAAATTCTGCGAGACTTTGAGGGCGAGCTTTCTCTGGCAAAGCAGGTCCTTGGGGACCGGATTTCCTTTGCAAACGACGGTATGAAGCTGGTGCTTTAGAACTAGTTATCGACAAATGTATCTTTAAAAGCCATAAAATTCCAGCGAAAAAGTACGGTTTCGCGTCTGAAAGACGTAAAATGCGGGCCACGCTTATGGCCCGCAGGTAATCTAGGTAGTCTTTTCAAAGGGCCGCCGCGAATGAACTATCCGCGGCAGCCCCTCTTCTTTTATTCTACACTTTTTGCAAGGCTCCGGCAGAGCGCCCCCAGCTCCTCTACAGTGGAAACGATATAGTCTGCTCCCGCTTCTTCCAGCTCGTTTTTCCCGGCATAGCCATAGCGCACGCCTATGCTCTCCACATTCTGCGCCTTCGCGCCCAGAATGTCGTGGAGCCGGTCGCCGGCCATAACTGCCTGCTCTTTGGGCGGGTCTCCCAGCCTGCGAAGCGCCTCCCCGATCACCTGGGCCTTATCGGTCATGGTGCCGTCCAGATTGGCCCCGACCATGTGGGTAAAATACCGCTCCACGCCCCGCAGCTCCAATATCTGCCGGGCAAAAACCAGCGGCTTGGAGGTGGCAAGGCAAATTTGGGCCTTTTGGGAAAGCTCCTCCAAAAGCTCTTTGATACCGGGATACAGCGGGCTTTCAAACACGCCCTTTTCCCGGTAGCGCTCCCGGTACTTTTCCACAGCCTTCAGGGCCTGCTCCTGAGAAAGGCCGTAAAACTCCCGGAAGGAAGCGTCCAAAGGCGGACCCACGAACCGGCGGAGATTTTCCTCCGGCTCGTTTTTGATACCGAAATCGTCCAGCGCGTACTGGGCGCTTTTCATAATGCCCTCCCCGGTATCGGTGAGAGTGCCGTCCAAATCAAAGAGAAAATACTTTTTCACAGGCTTTTTTCCTTCCTGAAAGATACGGAATCACCCCGGCTGCCATTCGGTTTTGTTCATCGGCGTCCCGCGCCGCCGCCCCGGGAACCGCCGCCCCCGTGGAAGCCGCCGGAACGTCCTCCTCCGGAGAAACCGCCCCGGGAACCGCCAAAGCCGCCGGAACGCCCGCCTCCGGAAAAGCCGCCGAATCCTCCAAAGCCGCTGCCGCCTCTGGGAGGCCGGGGACCGGGGCCGAACCCGCCGGGAGGCGGGGGTGGAGGGGGCGCGCCGTACCAGCGCCTGCGCCGGCCGTTCAGCATACTGCCCCAGAACATGCCGCGCCAGAAGCCGCCGCCACCGCCGTTTCCGGGACCACCCCTGCCGCCGCCGGACAAAGCCCGGATCACGGCAATGATGACCACCACAACAACGATGAGCACCACAATGCGAATAACAAAGCTCACCAGCGTCATCAAAAAGCCGGTGCGCGAAGATCTATCGGAGAACTCATAACCATCGTCGTAGGCTTCCCCGGTATTATCGTACTCATCGTCATAGGAATAGGCGCTCAACTCGGAAAAAGCCGCGTCAAAGAACTTCTTCGCCCCGGCGTCGTAATTTCCCACGGCGAAATCCGGTTCCAGATACTCGTCCAGCAGGTCCTGTATTTTCCCGCCGTCGAAATAGTCTTCTATCCCGTATCCTGATTGGGCGTAATAATTGTCCTCGCCAATGGCCATGACCAGCAGGATTCCGTTGTTCCGCTCCTCTGAGCCCACGCCCCAGGTGTTGAACATGTCATAGGCATAGTCTTCTATGCTTTCTCCGTCCAGGAAATCCACGGCGGCAATGACAATTTCCCCGCCGGTCTTTTCAAACAGCCTCTGGTTTTGGGAAACGATATCCCGCTCCGTGGCGTCTGACAGCACTCCGGCCTGGTCCAGCACATATTTGTTGTCCGGACGGTTCGGCACGACAGCCAGGGCGGGCATGGAAACAGCCGCGAAAAGCGCCGCCGTCAGGCACAGGGCAAAAAGACGGGAAAGATATTTTTTCATTACGCAGCCCCCTAAAAAATCAAGGCCGGATCGCTCCGGCTTTGATAAATTTTTCATTGCTTCGTGAAACGAGCAAACTCTGTCCTTTACTCGAAAACGCCCATAGGCTCTGCGCCGGTAAGCTCTGCAAGGAACCCGGCGGGAATGCTTTGCAGCTTTGCGTTGTACTCCCGGGCCCCATCGTTGTAGCTGCTGCGCATGAGTTTATCCTGCTCGGATTCCAGTTCGGCGATCAGCTGCCGGGGATATTTTGCGTCCTTTTCGTCCAGCTCCACCTTCTCCAGCTGCTCATAAAGCGCCTGGGAAGCCTCTGCCAAAAGGCGATAGGATTCCACCTCTTTCAGCTCTCCGGGCCCATAAAAATTTTCGCAGAACTCCGCCCGATAGGAAAGCTCGGTGATATAAGGATCCAGCTCCGGAAAGCGCTCCACATAGCGCTCTGCCAGGGTAAGAAAATTCTGGGCGGTTCCCAGCTGCTTCTCCAACCCCTCGTAAATCGCATAGCCGGTGCTATCGTAATAATAAGCATCCTCCAGCGTTTCTTCCCGCAGGCGGTCAAAGGAACGGTTCGCCCCCAGCGGCAGGGAAAGGACAATGGCCGCCGCCATGATAAAGGCTCCGATCACATTTTTCTTTTTCATAGCTTCCAAGGCTCCTTCAAGGCAGCGCGCCGCGCCAGCAGAAACCCAGCGCTCTTGCCCTTATCTAACAACTAACAACTAAAAGCTAACAACTAACTTCACTGGTGGATATCCAGAAGCTTCTGCTTCAGTTCGCCCTCCAGTTTGCCGATTTCCTGCTCCGCGGCACGGCGCTTGGCTCTGCCCTCGTCCTGGATCTTTACCACCTCGTCCAGGGTTTGGATCAAAGACTGGTTTGTGATGCGCAGCGTTTCCATATCCACCACGCCCCGCTCAGATTCCTTGGCAGTCTCGATAGTGCTCATCTTCAGCTTCTCCGCGTTCTTGCGCAGGAGCTGATTGGTCATATCCGACACCTCCCGCTGGGCCTTCACGGCCTGGGCGGAATGGGCCACGCCCAAAGCCAGCACCATTTGGCTCTTCCAGAGGGGAATGGTGTTTACCAGGGTGGACTGTATCTTTTCCGTCATCAGCTTGTCGTTGTTCTGCACCAGACGGATCTGGGGGGACATTTGAACGCTGACCATGCGGGTCAGCTCCAAATCGTGCAGCTTTTTCTCAAAATTATCGCACAGCTGAGCAAAATCGTTGGCGGCCTGAGCGTCCTCCGCAAGACCTGTCTGCTTTGCCTTATTTTGCAGCTCCACCAGTGTGGTGGTCCGCTCCTGCTGCAATTTCTTTTTGCCCGCGATGATGTACATGGAAAGCTCTTTGTGATAGTTCAGGTTCATCTCATAGAGCTTGTCGAGCATGACCACGTCTTTCATCAGCTGTACCTGATGGTTTTCCAGGGCGGCGGCGATCTTATCCACGTTGGCTTCGGCGCTGTCGTACTTCGCCTTCATAGCGGTGATTTTATTGCCGGTGTTCTTGAACCAGCCGAACAGGCCCTTTTTTTCCTCCTCGTCAATGTCAAAGCCCTTGAGCTCCACCACCAGACTGGAGATTTCGTCCCCGATCTCTCCCAGGTCTTTGGTGCGCACTTTATCCAGAGCCGTGTCTGAAAAGGAAGCTATCTTCTTCTGGGCGGCAGAACCGTATTGCAGCACCAGCGTGCTGTTAGTCAGGTCAATTTTCTGGGAAAATTCGTCTACAACCTTCCGCTCCTCCGGCGTCAGGCTGGATTCGTCCAGCACCACCGGCTCCACTTTCTGCTCCTCCGGCTTTTCCTCGGGTGTCAGAGTAAGGGCGGGGCTTTGGGCGCCCTCCAAAGTCAAAGACGGGGCCTTGGGCTCCTCCGCTTCCAATGTCAATTTGATCTCGTCGCTCATGCTGCTTCTTCCTTTCCTCACCGTTCCTCAGATTTTCAGTGCCGTGCTTTTCGGGCTTACTTTTTTTCCTCCACGAACCCTTCCTGCTTCAAGAGCGTTTCAAACACGGAAATGTCCGCGGAGATATCCATGGCCTCGTCGGTAAACAGGGAATCCAGCTGCTTTTCAAAGGCGTCCGCCACTGTGTGCATCATGCCTGCAATATTGAACATGGAGGAGGTAATGTTCTCTCCCTTGACCGACTGGGCGGAAAGCCGCTGATAGCTGTTCAAAAGCTTCAGGGTGGTGGGCAGATAGTAATTCATGAATTTCCGTATCTGCGGGGCCTTTCCCGGGTGTTCTCCGATATACCGGAAAATATCGGCGGCAGCCTTTTCCATGCGGCTGATATCCTCGGTAAGCGTCTCGTCGGGGATAGCAGCGTTGGCGGCCCGCAGCTTTTTCAGGTATTCGTTGCCCTCGTCGATAATTTTATCCACTTCAGGATTTCCTGTTTTGGAGGGCTTTTCCTCCGGCTGCTTCGGCGCTTCTTCCTTTTTAGCTTTCGGCTTTTCAGGCTCTATGGGAACAAATTCCTTTTTGCCCCGGAACAGCTTTCCGGAAAGCAGGAAAACGCCGGTCAGCACCAGCGCGAATACGATAAAATGGGAGACTTCATATAGGGGAAAATTCAATGCGTAGATCAGCGCCGCGGCGCCCGTAATATAAAATTTTGCCGGGCTTCCCTTATGCACCAGCTTCATCTGAGGCATCTGCGGAGCCGGCGCGGGATTGACCCCCGCAGGCTTCCGGCCGGGGTGAACGGTCTGCGCCCCGGGCGTCTGCGCTCTGGGGGGACGTGTCCCGGCAGTCTGTGTCCCGGCAGTCTGCGGTCCTGTGGGGCGGGGGCTGCCATATTGATATTGATAGGAATATTCTCCTTTGGGCGTTTTAGCAGTTTGAACGTTCGGCGGCGGCGCAGTCCGGCCCATCTGCTGGGCTCGGCGAACCGACCGTTTCATCACAGGGGAAATTTCTTCCAGAGCGATGTTTAATCCGTCGGCGGCTTTTCCCAGCCCTTCGGCGATCTTATCCGCCACAGGAGCGCCTGTGCTCTGCAACGTTCTATATATCTGAGAGGAACGGAACTCCTCTTCCACAGTCCTTTTGCCGTTGTTGTTCATTGCGTCTCCTTCGCCTTGTCGGGACCATGGTCCCGCAAAAAGAATCTATACAAACTTATTGTACGTTGAAACCGGCCTCGTGTCAACTGAAATCTGAACGGGAAAAGCCCTCCGTTCAATGGATATCCTCTATTCGGGAAACCATTTGCCGCACCATCTCTCCGGTGGCGATCCCGTTGGAAAACGCGGTGGCCGCTCCCGCCGCCACGCCCCAGCGCAGGGCGTCCTCCGGCGTGTTGCAACGCGCCCAGCCGTACAGGAACCCGGCTACAAGGGAATCTCCCGCGCCCACAGTGGATACGGCTTTTCCCTTTACCGTCCCGCAGAACAGGCTCCTGCCATCTTCGCTCACCAGAAGCGCTCCCTTTTCCCCCATCGAGACGACAATATTCCGGGCTCCTTTTTCCTGCAGGATCCGAGCATATTCCTCTGCCTCGGCCATATCCTTTATCTCCGTCTGGAACAGCTCTCCCAGCTCCTCCAGATTCGGCTTGATCAGAAATGGCCGCAGGGGCAGGACGGCACGGAGTGCCTCACCGGTGGTATCCACCACGGTGAGAAGGTCCTTACCTTCCGCCTGATTCAGCAGCCGGGCGTAAACGTCCTGTGAAAGGGAGGGCGGAACGCTGCCCGCCAACACCAGACTGCCGCCCGGCTTCAACTGGGCCAGCCTTTCGCCCAGCCGGTCCACCGCTTCCTGAGAAATGACCGGGCCGCTTCCGTTAAGATCCGTTTCTTCGCCGCCGGGGAGACATATCTTCAAGTTGATCCGAGAATGGGCGCCCTCCAAAAACAGGAAATCTGTTTTGCACCCGGCTTCCTCCATCAGTCTGACGAGCTCCCGGCCGGTAAACCCGGCCGCAATGCCCAGCGCCGTACTTTCCACGCCCAGAGATGTAAGCAGCAGGGAAACATTGACTCCTTTTCCTCCCGGCCTGAAGAAACAGCTTTTATAGCCGTTGATCTTCCCTTTTTCAAGCCGCTCCGGGAATACGATATAGTCGATAGCGGGGTTCAGGGTTACGGTGCTTACCAGCATACTCTCACAACCTTACAATATTCTTAAAAGATTCTATCACTTTAGAAAAATTTTTTCAAACCCAGCCGTCCGCGTATTTTCCCAGCCGGACCGGGAACGCTACCTAATGCTTTCAACAAAACCGGCGACCGCCGGGAAGATTCCGTCCCGCTGCTTAGAGACGGGAAAATTCAAAGAAAGGGTGCTTTATTCATGATAAGAAAAAGACTTTTAGTGTTCACCGCGTGCTGCGTCCTGTCCCTTCTGCTGTCAGGCTGCGCGAACAACGCCCGGGAAACGGTCTCCGAGGCGGCCTCCAAGGTCGGAGAAGCCGTATCCCGCGTAGGCGAAGACGTCAGCGAGACCATGAGCCGGGCTGAGTCCTTCCTGGAGGGCAGTCATTCCCGCACGGAAAGCTCCCGGCTGGACAACGACACCGATTCCTCCCGGCTGGGCGACGACTTGAACGGTTCTTCCTATCTTCCGGAAGGCAGCTCCCATATGGGCAGCGAAGCTTCCTCCGGCCTGTCCTGAACCCGGATCGCGATCCATCAGAATACCGCCGCCGCATTTTCCGCGGCGGTTTTTTCTTTGCCAAAATATAAGGGGAAACGCATTGAAAGCCCCGGCGGCTTGTGCTATACTAAGACGTAGTTTTCAGAATTTTAGAAAAGGATCTTTCACATGGTAAAATGCGCCATTTTCGATGCGGACGGCACGCTGCTGGACTCCATGCCCATGTGGCGGGACATTACCTATGAATACCCCGATTCCAAAGGTATTTCCGTACCGGAGGGGCTGCACAAAACCATGAACCGCATGAGCCTGGAGCAGTGCGCCGCGCTTTACCGGCAGCTGGGCGTGCCCGGCTCTGCCGCAGAAGTGGAGGGCGAGCTTGCCGCGTGGGCACTTATGGGCTACCGGGAGCGAGTGGGGGAAAAGCCCCGGGCCGGAGATTTTTTAAAGCTGCTGCACAAAAACGGCATAAAAATTGCCGTCGCCACCGCGTCCAATGAGGAAGGCGTCCGGGCTGCTTTAGACCGCCTGAACATGCTCCCTTTTGTAGACTGCCTTTTTACCTGCGCCCAGGTGGGAAAATCTAAGGATGAGCCCGATATTTTTTTACGCTGCGCAGAAGAATTCGGCGCGGCTTCGAGGGAATGCGTCGTCTTTGAGGATTCCTTTTACGCCCTGCGCACGGCAAAAGCCGCCGGTTTTCCTACTGTGGCCGTGGAAGACGGCATTTCCGGCGACGGTGGCGTGGAGGAAGAAACCCCTGCGGGGATCGCCGCTTTGGCGGACCGCTATATCAAAAGCTACGGAGAGCTTATTGAAGAACTGACACCGTCGGAGGACGATTTTCCCGGCGCTCTGTCACAAAGCCTGGGAAAATAGCTTTTCCGTTTCAGGACACAATAAAACACCATGTTAGGAGCGAACCTTTTTATGTCGCGTTTCCGCGAAAAATACATAGGAAACAGGGCTTTCTACGCCACGGTCATGCACCTGGTGCTGCCCATGATCGTTCAGCAGGGCATCACCCAGTTTGTAAATCTGCTGGATAATGTGATGGTGGGCAGGCTTGGCACGAACCCCATGTCCGGCGTGGCCATCGTCAACCAGATCGTGTTCATTTTCAACCTGACCATTTTCGGCGGGTTGTCCGGGGCTTCTATTTTCGGCGCCCAGTTCTTCGGCAAGAAAGACAATAACGGCGTGCGGGACACCTTCCGTTTCCGTATGCTGTTCTCTGCTGCGGTTTTGTTGCTGGGCATTGGCATTTTCCTGCTGTTCGGCCAGCAGCTGTTCGGTCTGTATCTCAACGAGGGAGCTTCCAGCCCGGCGGATATCGCCGCCACCATGGCATACGCTAAAAGCTATATGTATGTCATTCTGTGGGGCCTGCTTCCCTTTGTGGCTGTGCAGTGCTTTTCCAGCGTCCTGCGGGACGCCGGGGAAACGGTTTCCCCCATGATCGCCAGCGTCATTGCCATTCTGGTGAACCTGGTCTTAAACTACCTGCTGATTTTCGGCAGCTTCGGCTTCCCCAAAATGGGCGTGGCCGGCGCGGCCCTGGCTACGGTGATCGCCCGATACCTGGAGGCCTTCTACCTGATCTTCCGCACCTACCGGCACAGGGAGAGGTTCCCTTTCTTAAAGGGCGCTTTCCGCAGCCTGCGGGTGCCTCTGTCCCTGTGTAAACGCATTGCCGTCACCGGCACGCCCCTGCTGCTCAACGAGTTTTTGTGGTCCCTAGGCATGGCGGCAATCCAGGTGTGCTACGCCACCCGGGGCCTTACGGCTGTGGCCGCGGTCAACATTGAATCCACCGTATACAATCTCTTTTCCATTTTGATTATGGCATCGGGAAACGCCGTGGGCATTCTTTCCGGCCAGCTTTTAGGGGCTAACGACATCGAAGGCGCCAAAGACGCTGTGCGCAAGCTCCTGTTTCTTACGGTGGCCGCCAACACGGTGGTAGGGCTGATCATCATCGGCGCTTCCCCCTTTATCCCTTATATTTACAATACCGAACCCATCGTGCGGGAGACCGCCACCCGGCTGCTCATGGTGATCGGCTGCTTCATGCCCCTGATGTCCTATATCAACGGCTGCTATTTTACCATTCGATCCGGAGGGAAGACCTTTATCACTTTCCTGTTCGACTGTGTGTTCACCTGGGTGGTCTGTCTGCCCATTGCCTATCTCAGCTGCACCTATACCGGCCTGTCCGTAGTGGGGGTCTTCTTCTGCGTACAGTGCGCGGATATCATTAAGGTCATCATCGGCGCCGTTATGCTCCATTCCGGCATCTGGGCCAACAATGTGGTCAACGAACCGTAGAACGATATAAACGCTTCTGCGTTTATTTTACACTTGAATTTTGCGAAAGGAAGCGTGTAAGTTTTGAGGAATACGGAAGGCTATCAGTATCGGTATGAAATGCACTGCCACACCAGCTGGTGCAGCGGCTGCGCTCACAGTACGCCAACGGAAATGGCGGCGGCCTATTATAAAAAGGGATATGCCGGCATGGTGATAACGGATCATTTTCTCCGGGGAAACAGCGCGGTAGACAGGACCCTTCCCTGGGAAGAAAAGATGAAGCGGTATTACGAAGCCTATGAAGCCGCCAGAGACTGGGCGGAGGGAAAGGATTTCCACGTACTGTTCGGCCTGGAGCACGCCTACGGCGGCGGCAAGGAGGTGCTGACTTACGGTATCGATCTGCCCTTCCTGCTGGAGCATGTAAATCTGCACATGTATCCCCTGGAAGACTACGCTAGGTTTGTCCACGAGGCGGGAGGCTTCCTCTCCATGGCCCACCCCTTCCGGGAGCGGGACTATATCGACCCCAATATAAAACCCCAGCCCAAATACCTGGACGGGGCGGAGATATTCAATTTTTACAACCACGGAAACGAAAATAAGCGGGCCGCCGTATTTGCGGAAAAATACGGCCTTCTGCCCACCTCCGGCGGGGACGAACACATCGATACCGGCGCTTCCATCGGCATGGCCGGCATCGCCCTCAAAGCTCCCGTCGATACGGGAAAAGAACTGGTAGAGGTCCTCAAGAGCGGAGATTACCGGCTGGTCATCAACGGAGAGCTCGTGTAAATGAAAGATGCTCCCTGCCTTACAGCATAGGAATTCAAAAAAAGAAAGTCCCGCTTGTTCTGTTTAGGGAGAACAAGCGGGGCTTTCTTTATCTTTTTTTATCTGCTCCGATATAGGAATGTGACGATCTGTGCTCTTGTGCACCTGTCGTTCGGGCTGAACGCTGTATCGCTGGTACCGGCGGTAATGTTGTTCCGCACCGCCCAGGTGACCGCCTCCGCGTAATAGGCGCTGGAATATACGTCCCAGAAAGCGTTGGAACCTCCCGTGGCGGGCTCCCCGGCGGCGCCCATGGAAGGAGAACCCGCCGACCGGTACAGGAACGAGACAATCTGCGCCCGGGTGCATTTGGCATTGGGGCTGAATTTCGTGGCGCTGGTGCCGGCAGTAACGCCGTTTTCCACCGCCCAGCGCACAGCTTTTTCGTAATACGCCCCCGCTTTCACATCGGTAAAACCGGTGTTTCCACCCGCAGGCTCCGGCTCTCCGGCGGCACGCCACAGGAACGTCACCGCCTGGGCACGGGTGCAGCTTTGCTCGGGGCTGAACGCCGTCGCGCTGGTACCGCTGGTAATGCCGTTATCCACCGCCCAGGCGACCGCATCGTAATAGTATTGCCCCACCTTCACATCGGCAAATTTGGAATCGCCGAAAGAGGTCGTAAAGGGAACCACTTCGCCCCGGTATTCCTTGCCTCCTACTTTCGCATAGACCTGGAAATAATAAGTTGTGCCTTCTGTCAGAGGCTGGCCGTTCTTACCCACGGTATATTCCAGCGTTACAGCGTTCTCACCAGTGGTCCTGTTGGAACCAAGGAGGGAAAGATTGTCCCGGGAGGTCCCGAAATACATTCCGGCTTCGTCAATCGTACCGTATTCGGAATAAGCCATTCCATGCAGTGTCGCACTGGTTTTAGTAATGTCGGCCACATTTTGAGTGTACACTTCAGGAGTTTCATCTGCGGTGATCGTCACCGTACAGGAAGCAGTCACTTCCTTGGATTGATAGGTCATCTTCGCGGTGACCGTTACCGTGCCTGGCCGCAAAGCAATAATATCTCCGTTGTTTACCACTGCTGTGGTAGTGTCGCTGCTGACCCAGGTAACGCCTTGAGCGGCAGGAGTGGTTGTTGCTGTCAGTTTTTCTGTGCTCCCCGCTTCCATAGAAAGGTTTGTCTTGCTGAGCTTAATATTTACACATTGGGAGCAGGACGTGACAACTACAGTACTGTTATCCGTAAACTTTGCTCCGCATACGGCGCAGGTATAGTAGTTTTTATGGGGGTGAGCCGCTTCATAGAAAAGGAAGGTTCCTTTCTGGTGCTGGGTACAGGTTGGTGTCGTGCCCCGGGTTTTAAAAGATTTAATCGTTCCCCAAACGGTCTGTCCGCTTACCACCGCATAGGCCTGATAATAGTAGTAGGTTCCCGGCTTCAGCGTCTTGTTCTGCTTGGCAGTCCTGTAATAATACTTCCAGGGGGAACCACCTGAGGTTCCTTCGGAGCCCAGCTCTGACATGCTGTTAGATGAGGTGCCAAAGTACATGCCAACCTTGGAGGGTTTTGTATTGCCTGTCACTGTAGCACGAACCAGCGCGCTGGTCTCGGTAATCTCTTCCGCCGCACCGGTTGTGACTACTGTGCTGGAAGGACGGGTTTTGAAACTTTTGGTATCTCCCCATACAGTCCCGCTGGAAAACTTTGCATATGCACGGTAGTAATAGGTCGTGCCAGGGGTAAGCGAACGCTTTCCAGCTGTGCGATAGTAGAATTTCCAAGGGGAACCGCCCGAAGTGGAATCAGACCCCAGGAAGGTCATATTGCTTTCCGAAGTGCCGAGATACATGCCGACCTCGCTGGGCTTGGTGCTGCCGGTAACAGTGCCCCGCAGCAACGCGCTGTTTGTGGTGATTTCCTCTGCCCCGCCGGTGGCGACGGTGCTGGGAGGGGGATTTGTAGTGCCGGAACCACCGCCAATGGAGGTTGTGGAAATATCTTTTTTGCAGCGATACAAGGAAAGACCTTGATTTGGGCCATCAAAAGTACCGCCAAAAGAAGCGAAGTTGTTCCACCTCTTCAATTCCTTGTGCGTTATTCCGGCGCCAGCAGATCCGTAAATAGTAAATCCTGTACTATCTTTCGAATAAATGAATCCTGTATGCTGTGGGTATGTGTTCTTTTCCAATTGTGAACATCTTGTTTGATATATGTCTCCCGATCTGGCTTTATCTTGCAGAAGTTTCTTTACTCCATCGGTTGTAGTAGCGTAACCAACCAGATACCATTGCCCCAAGTCGCCAGTGAATTTGTAATTATTTGGACCTTGCGGAGCACTTGTCCCAAAAAGAAGCTGAGAAATTGTATTTACAAACCTCCAACAGCCGTTATATCCGCAACCGTTCGAGCCTCCTTCAGGATAATTGTTTGTTCTAATTTGGTTTAGTCGTGATAGTATTTTATCTTCAGATGACTCTGCGCTTGCCGCCATAGGCAGACAGCCCAGCACAAAAACCAGCGCTAGAGCAAAACTTAACATTTTCTTTCCAATTTTCATGTTTGTTCCTCCTCCAAAATAGTAATCAATCGTTTTGTGCGCATTCAGCTCGAGCTGAAACCGTTATCAGCCCGTCGTTTTGCTGCCTGTACTAACGGCGAGATTCGCCGCACAAATCATAGGTTCTTTGACGTGCCAGCCCCAGCCATAAGACCAGATGCCCAATATGGCGATTTTCAACACCATAACATCTGAAATATCCACATTGATTTCCACGGGCTTTATGGTTCCCTTACGAAAATCAGGAGCAGTATACAATAATTTGCCATCGCCGTAAACTTTGAAAAGAGAGGGAACAGTCGGTTCTTCCACGGCACGGCATTCGTAAGGCAAATAGAGAGTTCCCGTTAAGGTTTTGTATTCTCCGTTCAAAAGATATTCAATTTCCCCGTCTCTTTCGTTGGTAGCATGATCCATAATGAGACCATCTCCTGTCGGATAGAGGATTTTACAGGAATAGGTGTTTCCGAGGACATCTTTGTTGTAGGCACTGGTATTCTCAAACGCAACATATTCGTCCTTGGAGTAGTAATCCATATCTTCCAAAAATGTAACCGCGTGATCATTTTTGTGATTCTGTGCATCTCGATACATGAAAGAGACAATCTGAGCACGGGTGCAGGCGGCGTTAGGGCTGAACCGGGTGGCGCTGGTGCCGGAGGTAATGCCCTGTTCTACTGCCCAGGCCACGGCGTTTGCATAATAATCGTTGGAAGACACATCCCAGAAGGAGCTTGCTGCGCCTGTGGAGGGGAAGCCTGCCGCCCGCCACTGGAAGGTGACGATCTGCGCACGGGTGCAGGTGGCATCGGGGCTGAACCGGGTAGCGCTGGTACCGCTGGTGATGCCCTTTTCCACGGCCCACGCCACGGCTTTTTCATAGTAAGACCCTGTTTTCACATCGCTGAAACTCCTCGTGCTGCCTGACGGTGCGGGTTTCCCGGCAGCACGCCACAAGAAGGTCACCGCCTGCGCACGGGTGCAGGAAGTGTTGGGACTAAAAACGGTGGCGCTTATGCCGGCAGTAATACCGTTTTCCACCGCCCACTGCACGGCTTTTTCATAATAAGCGCCAGATTTCACATCAGTGAAAGAATGGGAACTTGAGTACTCACCCGAAATGTTTTCACCCTGTACCCATGACTGATATTCTTCTGTTTCTGTCTTATAATTTTTTTCAGATAAATCTTCCGCACTCGCCGATAAGGACAAACACCCCAGCAGCAGGACAACGGCCAAAATCAAGCTTAGAATTCTCTTTTTCATGTTATAACTCCTTTGCATTTGTCAGATACGTGTAAACGAAGGAAAAACTTCACGTTAGCTCTCCTTTTACCTCCCACGTCTGTTTTTTATTCGTTGCAGCCCTTATGTGCTTTTCGTCAAACGTTCCGCACATTGTACAGTGCTTATTTGAACAGGCCTGTACTCCCGGGCGAACAGCTAATTCTGTAATAATCCAATCCTACAAATAAAAAAGCAGATCTCTCAAAGCCGATTCCAAAGAACCCTCTATATCTAAAATTGCGAGATCAATTTTCACTAAGACAGAAAACCCTACGATGACAAAAACAAGCAATAATACAAAATAGGATAACCATAATTTTCCGCTGTCAGGAGAATCTTCGTCTCGGTCTGGCAGGAGAGACATAACGGCAGGAATGCCCATAATCCACCAGGAAATCTGGGAAATGGCATATATAACCAGAGACCATTTGGGAATGAACAAATCAAAGATAATCCCCAAGAACAAAATTGCAGTAGGAATCACTGTGGTCCCAACTGCTGCGCCTATTGCATGAGAGAAGCCTATCCATGCTTTGTGCAGCTTTGCCACAACAAAATACACCACAGCGCTGAACAGGACTGTGAGCAAACTACCAATCAAACCGCAAGCCACGAATCCCATTGTCACACTACCGTCCATCGGCTCACTGTAACCAAAAATCGCTTGGGTGACCTTACTTACTGTCAGTGGGTAAAAAATACAAGTGGCAATGGCGTATACGATCAAAATAATAGCTGTAAATACCCGGTTATTAGAGCTTAAAAATTCCTCCAGGGTTGAAATAGGTGCGCTGCAGTAGCTCCTCGCATAATTCATTAAGTCGATCGGAGAACGGGAGTATTCGAACTTGTTTACTGCCGGATGCTCCTTTTGCACTGGTGAATGGATTACTGGCTCACCACATTCAGCGCAGAATTGTACCCCATTCTCCAGCTTGGCGCCGCATTTGGCGCAGGTTCCTGGCTGAGATTCGTTTTTTGCCCCGCAATGTGGACAGAATTTCGTTGTGTCATAGAGATAGTGTCCACATTTTTTACACAACATAATGATCTTTCCTTTCCGAAAAATAAACTGAAACCTGCAATTTTAATTAATACGTATGAAATTATATATTATAAAAGTTTTTGCGAAATTTGCGCATCTCAAAATTCTCTCTTTCATATTTTTCCCCCTTTGCAAGCAATGTTATCGTATATCCTAATCGGATATTTACTATATTTTATCATGTCCGAATCGGATATACAATACTTTATAATGGAAAAAAGAGGTGGAAAAAATGGAGCTCGACTATCAGGCAATCGGCATGCGTGTGCGCCAGTACCGAAAAGCACAGGGATTGACCCAGCAAACCTTGGCCGAGCTATCCAATCAGGAGCCCTCCAATATTTCTCATATCGAGCGGGGAGCAACCAAGCTGAGCCTTCCCACGCTGGTAAGCATTGCAAATGTTCTCGGCGTGACCGCAGACGACTTATTGTGCGACAGTCTCGGAAAAGTGCGGGAATCCTTTGCCAGAGAGGCGACCGAAATTCTGTCAGACTGCTCCCATGCAGAACTGCGGTTTCTCACCGGAACGTTGCGTTCTTTAAAAGAAAATCTCAGAAAGTGTGGATTTCAGAACAGCTCTAAAACGTAGCGGGGAAAGCTTTTGCCTTCCCCCTTGATTTTCTGCTCCTTCTGTGGCAAGATAACATAGACAGAATGTAGCTGAGGAATGAGGAAAAGTCATGGAATCTTTGCAGGAGCTGTACCGTATCGGCCGGGGGCCGTCCAGCTCGCACACCATGGGCCCGGCCCACGCCGCCGTCCTGTTTCGGGAAGCTTTCCCCGAAGCCGACAGTTTTCAGGTCACGCTCTACGGTTCTCTGGCAAAAACAGGCCGTGGGCATTTGACCGATGTGGCAGTACGGGACGCATTTGCGCCCCTTTCCGCCCAGGTCATTTTCCACCCGGAGGACGATGTGGAGCTTCGCCACCCCAACACCATGGAGCTGGAAGCCTTTCAAAAGGGAGAGCGGCCCGGATTCTGGCGGGTATACAGCGTAGGCGGCGGGAAAATTGAAATTGAGGGAAAAAGCGCCGTGGCCCCGCAGAACGTATACGCGCTTTCCACTTTTTCCGAAATCAAGGATCACTGCCGGCAGAAGCGGATCCGGCTCTGGCAGTTTGTGGAAGAAAACGAGAGTCCGGAAATCTGGAGCTACCTCTCCGACGTCTGGAAAGCCATGAAAACCGCTGTGTGGCGGGGCCTGGACGCGGAAGGCGTGTTACAGGGCGGACTGGAGGTCCAGCGGAAGGCAAAATATCTGTTCCGCCAGCATCACATCGACGAAAGCGCCGAAACCCGGCAGAACCGGCTGGTCTGCTCTTACGCCTACGCCGTCAGCGAGGAAAACGCCGGGGGTGGGATCATTGTCACAGCCCCCACCTGCGGCGCCTGCGGCGTGCTTCCCGCCGTTATGCTCTATGAGCAGGAGCAGCACGGATTTTCCGATACAGATATCATACGTGCGCTGGCTGCGGCCGGCGTTGTTGGCAATATCATCAAAACGAACGCCTCCATCTCCGGCGCGGAATGCGGCTGTCAGGCGGAGATAGGCAGCGCCTGTTCCATGGCCTCCGCCGGACTGGCAGAGCTGTTTGGAATGGACCTGGACCAGATCGAATACGCTGCGGAAGTGGCCATGGAGCACCACCTGGGCCTGACCTGCGACCCCATTGGGGGGCTAGTGCAGATCCCCTGCATCGAACGCAACGCTGTAGCCGCCATGCGGGCCATCAACGCCCTGAGCCTGGCGAACTTTCTCACCTACACCCGGAAGATCAGCTTCGACATGGTGGTCAAGACCATGTATGAAACGGGTCGGGACCTTTTCAGTAAATACCGGGAGACCAGCGAGGGAGGCCTGGCCAAAATGTACGGCGCGTAAGCGGCGGCTCAAGAAGAACTTTCCCTCCCTTTTTTGACAACTAATTCTTATGGGTAAATACTAAGCCCTTGAAATTCCCATTGGGAAATGATATGATGACAAAATAGATGAAAGCAGTCGGATCGGTCTGCTGAAAGGAAGTGCAGCATGATGCAGGACGCCTTTACCGGCGGCGTGGAGCCGGGCGGCCTCTGGAACCGGAACGATATCCGCATTCTGCTGTGCTACATTCTCAGCAGCGTGAATGGACCGCTTTCGGCGGAAAGCCTTTCCCAGATCGTGCAGGGAGAGGCGCTGGCCAATTATTTTGAGACCGGCGATGCGCTGGCCTCCCTTTTGCGGCAGGGAAACGTGGTAACGGACCGCGAGGGGCTGTACACCGTGACCGAGGCAGGCCGTGAGATCGCCGAAAGCCTTGACGCCACCCTCCCCCTTTCCGTCCGTGATAAGGCACTGGAAGCGGCCGTGCGGCTCATGGCAGACGCCAAAGCCCGTCGGGAAAACCATGTGGAAATTGAGGAAATGGAAAACGGCTTTCGGGTCGTCTGTCACATTTCTGACGGCAGACTGGACCTGATGGCCATCTCCCTGTATGTGCCGGACCGGGCCCAGGCAAAGCTGGTGGAACGAAATTTCTACCGGGACCCTGCAGGTGTCTACAAGCTCCTGCTTTCCTCCCTCACCGGGGACAGGACCTTTATTAAATCGTTTTTTGAAGAATCTGGTGAATAAGCGATGGGCCTCGCCAAAAACAGGAAAAAGAAACATGCCGCAGCCGCGGTACTGTTTCTTTTTGCTTTTCTGTCTCTCTTTTTCCTTTTGCGGGGCGGCGCAGGCGAGGAACCGCTGCAGGGCACGCCGGTTTTGGAAAACGCCGGGGAAAATATTGTCCCGCTGCTGCTGGCGGAGCAGGACGGCAGCGCGCTGTTCGTCTGCGGCACTGGCGACACCTCATGGCTCCTACGCCTGGACGCCGTTACGGGCGAGACGGAAGCCAAGCTCACCATAGACGCGCCCCTGTATTGGGCGGCATTTCGGAATGAAACGCTGTTTCTGCGGGAGGATCCCGGCGGCAGGGCGGTCCTGATTTCCTGTCATTCCAGAACGCTGGAAGAAATTTCCCGGAGAGAATTGGACTGTTCACCGGACAGCATCGCTTTTTTCGACTGCGACAGCCGGGGAAACGCCGCCTATGTGCTTGCCGGATCCCGCAGCCTTTTACAGCTGTTTCCCGCTGACGGCGAAAAGACCGTCCGGGAATTTCCCGGCCCAATAGAATTTCTGGAAGCAGCAGACGATGGCAGGCTTTGGGTCTATGCGGGAAAAGCTTTGTACATAGGGTCGGCAGACGGGACATTTCAGGAAATCTCCTGCCTGGGCGAGCCTTATCATCTGCTGGGAAACCGCCGGCTTATAGACCGGGCCGGAACTGTATACCGGCTGGAAGGTACGGCGCTCGAACCGCTGTTCCGGTGCCCAAACGCCCTTCCCGACCGGTTTTCTTTTTGCCTGGACCGCGAAAATTGTCTAATCGTGTCGAAAGCCGGCGGCGGCATTTCCCGCTACAGCCCGGACGGGGATATTCTCGGCGGCTGCCGGCTGGAAAGCACCGCTTTAGCCCTGTGCGCGGCAGGCGGCGTTTATCGCAGGGGCGGCAGCCTTTTTTACAGCCCGTTCTCCTTTTCTTCACCGTCGCCGGAGCCTTCCCTCTCTCCCTCACCTTCGCCCGAACCCGAAGACCCGCCGGTCAGGACGGAAGGAACCTTTATTTTGATACCGGCGGGCACTACCGCCGATGATCTGCGGGAGCTGTTCAAACCCGAGGCAGTAGCCATTCGGGACCTGAATGGAAACATGGTTCTGCACAGCCGCCTGGCCACGGGCATGACCGCCGGGGACTGGGTCCTGGTGGTGGAAGGAGACTGCAACCGGACCGGGACTGTCAATTCCGCCGATTTGCGGGAAGCCCTTTCCTTGAGCCTGAGGTCCCCGAAGCCGGAAGACCCTTGTTTTCGAGCGGCAGACATCAATAACGACGGGCTTGTAGACACGGCGGATCTGGTCCTGCTCAGCGCCATGCTTTCCAAGTAGCAGCTCCTCTCCGCATTTCTCTTTGAAACCTGCAAAAAGGCGCTTGCCCCCGGGTCCCCTTTGTGCTAGAATGAAGCCGTCAAAATTATTGCCGCCAGACGAGAAAGGGGTTTTCCATGCCGATCAGCTTTGACGAAAAAACAAATATTTTTAAACTGGATACCAAAACCTCCACTTACGCCTTTCTGGTGTTCGAGAAGGGGTTTCTGGTCCATCTCTATTACGGCGCGAGACTTCCGGATTCCAATTTAAAGCACATGATGTACCGGGGCTGGTTCGATTCTCTCAGCCCCCGTGCGGCCGGCGTGGAGGACCCGCTTTTTTCCGCGGACATCGCGCCTATGGAATACCCCGGAAACGGCGCGGGTGATTTCCGCATTTCCGCCCTGTCGGTCCGCGGCCCGGCCGGGGACACGGTAACGGACATGCGCTATGTGTCCCACAAGATCACAAAGGGCAAGCCGAAGCTGCCCGGTCTGCCCGCCTCCTTTGCCGGAGAAGGGCAGGCGGAAACGCTGGAGTTGGAAACGGTGGACGCCGTCACAGGCGTAAAGGCTTTCCTTCTCTATACCGTCTTTGAGGACTGCGGCGTCATGACCCGCAGCGTGCGGATCGAAAACGGCGGCCAGTCTCCTGTGGAGCTGGAACGTGTCTATTCCGCCTGTTTGGAGCTGCCCGGTATGGACATGGATATGGTCCACCTGTACGGCAAGTGGGCCAAGGAAAACACCACAGTCCGCCACCCCCTGCAGCACGGCATTCAGTCCATTCGCTCCAAGCGCGGCATGACCGGGCCCAATCACAATCCCTTTGTGGCCCTGATGAGCTCCGGCGCCACGGAGGAAATCGGCAGCGTTTATGGCATGAATTTCATCTACAGCGGCAATTTCGCCATCGATATCGAGGTCGATACCCGGGGCTGTCCCCGGGTCCTCATGGGGATCAACCCCGACGATTTCCGCTGGCGGTTGGAGCCCGGCGAGAGCTTCACTTCCCCGGAAGCCGTACTGGTCTATTCCGAAAACGGCCTGGGCGGTATGAGCCGCACCTTCCACCGCTTTTATCTGGATCATCTAATAAGGGGCCGGTGGGCAAAAAGGAAACGCCCCCTGCTGATCAACAGCTGGGAGGCCGCCTACTTCGACTTCGACGGCGACAAGCTGGTGGAATTTGCCAGAGAGGCCAAAAAGCTGGGCATTGAAATGCTGGTCATGGACGATGGGTGGTTCGGAAACCGCTGCGACGACCATCGGGCTCTGGGCGACTGGCAGGTCAACGAGGAAAAGCTGGGCGGCACACTGGCCAAGCTGGTGGAACGCGTCAACGCGGAGGGCGTCAAATTCGGCATCTGGTACGAACCGGAAATGATCAGCCCCGACAGCGACCTGTACCGGGCCCACCCAGACTGGGCCATTTGCGCGCCCGGCCGCGAAAAATCCATTTCACGCTACCAGTGCGTTCTGGATATGACCCGCCAGGACGTCCGGGAGCATATTTTCCGGCAGATGTACGACGTTATTTCCAAATGCAATATCGAATATATCAAATGGGACTGCAACCGCCACATCACTGAAGCGGCCAGCTTGGCGCTGCCGCCGGAGCGGCAGGGAGAATTTTTCCACCGCTATGTGCTGGGCGTTTACGACCTGATGGACCGCGTCACCTCCGCTTTTCCCCATATTCTTTTGGAAAACTGCTCTTCCGGCGGGGGCCGCTTTGACGCCGGCATGCTGTACTATTCCCCGCAGATCTGGACCAGCGACAACACCGATCCCATCGAGCGGCTCACTATTCAGTTCGGCGCGTCCCTGTGTTACCCCATTTCTTCCCTGGGCGCCCATGTTTCCGCCAGCCCTCGGACGGATATCGTCACCCGGGGCCGGGTGGCCATGTGCGGCACCTTCGGCTATGAGCTGGATCCCCGAAAGCTGACGGAGGAAGAAAAGGAGACTGTTAAAAAGCAGGTGGCCGATTACCACAAATATTACGACCTCATTCATTACGGCGATTTTTACCGGATCACCGCTCCTACGGAAGACCCCTTCCTCTGCGACTGGGAATTTGTCAGCCCGGACAAATCCGAAGCGCTGTTTACCCGCGTGATCATGCGCCGTCCTGACAACCTGTTCCAGGCCCAGCGTCTGCGGGGGCTGGACCCCGATAAAATGTATACGGACGAGGAAACCGGGGAAATCTATTCCGGGGCGCTGCTGATGCATGCCGGCATCTATCTTTCCCCTGCCCAGCGCTGGCAGGAGGACGGCTCCAGTATCGTCAAGCATTTTGTGGCCCGGTGACGGGAGAGTCTTCTCCCACGGAATTTTGGGTTGACAGCCCAATTTTTCCCTGATATAATAATAAAGCTGTCCGCCGCCTTAAAACAAGGCCGGACAGCCGGTCTGACTCATTAGCTCAGTTGGCAGAGCACTTGACTTTTAATCAAGGTGTCCGGGGTTCGAATCCCCGATGGGTCACCAATGGGGAGCCGGACGAACTCACCCGTTTTGACACCGTTTACATGGTAGACGGAATCTTTGTACGGGTGTGTCCGCTTCAGGCTCCATAAGAAAAGCGGGGCTATCCTTTTGTGGATAACCTCGTTTTTTCGTCTTGTATTCATTCTAGATAAAATACATCGAAATACGATAATCTCCATCATAATACAGCAGAATTTTAGAATAGACGGTAGAATTCACTGTAAAGGAGCAATGGCTATGGTACGAATTTTACTGTCTACCCTGCTTGGCGCGCGGAGGATGACACAGTCCGAACTCTCCAGAAAAACAGGAATCAGGCTGAACACGATCAATGACATGTATCACGAAATGTGCGAAAGCGTAAAGTTGGAACATATTACGCTGATATGCGAAGCATTGAACTGTGATCTAACTGATCTCTTGATTTTGGAGCCTGGGGATCAAAAGGAGCATAAGAGCCTCCCGGCTATACCCAGAAGCAAAAAAGAATAGCTCTGCTCTTTGCCCTGGCACACAAGCTAGGGCAATTTTTTGCCGTGCTGCTATACCTGCTCTCCATCACTTGTGGTAAAGAGGGTCTCAACATTACGGTCGAGGGCTTCTGCCAATTCTGCAATATCTTTTTCAGTGAAGTTTTTGGATTTTCTAGCGGCGACCGGCTTTTTCTCCGGTGACACTACCGCAGAATTTTCTGTCCCCTTTCCGTGGAGGACTGAAACCTTCTGCTTTGCCGGCGCATTCCAGGGCGCGGACATATTTTTGCAAAGATCCCCGCATTTCACAGATTTTCGGCTCCCCGGCCCTCTCGAAATCGAGAAAACAGGAGCCGGAAATGTGAAAAATATAAAATCTTTATAAAAATTCTTGACAAATTTATAAACTAGGGCGTATCATAAGCATGCGGCTATAAAAAAGCCGGATTTTCCCATCTGTTTTGACAGTTTGATCCGGAGGGATCCATTTTCTGGCCCCTTCTATTTTGAAAGGCAGTGACAGCACAATGACAGAACGCTTGTGGAGCCTTGTGGCGGACTCCTTTTGGAAGATCCTTTTACCCGGCCTCACCACTACCATTCCGCTGACCGTGATCGCTTTCTCCATCGCAATGGTGATCGCCATCGCAATGGCAATGGTGCAGTTTGCGAATATCCAGGGGCTCAAGCAGTTTTCCCGGTTTTACATCTGGGTGTTCCGAGGCACGCCCCTGCTGGTCCAGCTTTTCGTGGTGTTTTACGGCCTGCCCAAACTCGGCCTGCTCATTGAGCCCTTCCCGGCGGCGGTGCTGGTCTTCTCCCTGAACGAGGGAGCCTACTGTGCGGAGATCGTCCGCGCGGCGCTGGAGTCCGTCCCCAAAGGGCAGCTGGAGGCCGGTTACTGCACGGGTATGACCTACACACAGACCATGCGGCGGATCATTCTGCCCCAGGCCATGCGCACGGCCTTCCCCTCCCTTGCAAATTCCGTGATCGCTATGGTAAAGGACACCTCCCTTGCCGCCAACATCACAGTGACGGAAATGTTCATGGCCACCCAGCGCATCAACGCCAGGGTATATGAACCGCTGGTGCTTTACATCGAGGTCGGCGTGATCTATCTGATTTTCTCCACCGTACTGACCAAGCTGCAGGCCATCGGCGAAAAGAAGCTGAGCGGCTATATGAAGCAGGAGGATTGATGGACTATGGCAATGCTGGAAATAAAAGGGATCCAAAAATCCTTCGGAAAGCTGGAAGTTCTCAAGGGCGTGGACCTGAAGGTAAACAAAGGCGACGTGGTGGCGATCCTGGGACCCAGCGGCTCCGGAAAAACCACTCTGCTGCGCTGCATCAATTTTCTGGAAACGGCAACCGGCGGCACGCTGACCTTTGACGGAGAGGAATTCCGCTTCGGGCACATTTCCAAAAAGGATATCGCCCGGCTTCGGAAAAAGACCGCATTCGTCTTTCAGAGCTACAACCTGTTTCTGAACAAGACTGCTTTGCAGAACGTGACAGAGGGCCTGATCGTGGCTCGGAAGATCCCCAAAGCCCAGGCGGAGGAAACCGGCAGGCGCTGTCTTGACAAGGTGGGGCTTTCGGACCGGTACGATTACTACCCCAGCCAGCTTTCCGGCGGGCAGCAGCAGCGGGTGGCCATTGCCCGGGCCCTTGCCGCCGACCCGGAAATCATCTATTTTGACGAGCCCACCTCCGCCCTTGATCCGGAACTTACGGGAGAAGTGCTTGCCGTCATGCGGCAGCTGGCGCTTGAGGGCATGACGATGCTGGTAGTCACCCATGAAATGGGCTTTGCCAGGACCGTATCCAGCCAGGTCGTTTTCATGGAAGACGGCGTGGTGGTGGAGGCCGGTGCGTCCAAAGAGATTTTTGAAGCGCCCAAAGAAGAGCGCACGAAAGCGTTTTTAAAAACGGTGGGCGAATTCGCCGCCGGAGAATAAATATATATTAAAACTGACAAAGGAGACGGTTTTATGAAAATGAGTAAACTTTCCGCCTTTCTGCTTGCCGCACTGCTCGTCTGCGTCACCGCGTTTTCCGGCTGCTCTGAGAGCGAAAGCAGCGCCGGAAACGCCGGAAGCGGCACGGAGACCGGCGATCTGCTGGCTCAGATCAAATCGAAGGGCGAGATCACAATCGCCATGGAAGGCACCTGGGCGCCCTGGACCTATCACGACGAGACCGACGTTCTGGTGGGGTACGATGTGGAGATCGGCCAGTACATCGCCGACTATCTGGGCGTAAAGGCGACCTTTGTGGAAGGTGAATGGGACGGCCTGCTGGCCGGTCTGGAATCCGGCCGGTACGACGTGATGATCAACGGCATGACCGTTGATGACAGCCGCCGGGAAAAGTACCGCCTTTCCACTCCCTATGCTTACGACCATACCGCCGTGGTGGTGAAGGCGGAAAACAACGATATCCAGTCTCTGGACGATTTGAGCGGCAAAAAGACCGCCAACACCCTGAGCAGCATTTATGCCGCCATCGCCACAGAGCACGGGGCGGAGGTCACCGGCGTGGACGACCTGAACCAAACCTTTGAACTGCTGCTCAGCGGCCGCATCGACGCCACTCTTAATTCGGAGCTGACCTACGCCGACTATATGAAAGCTCACCCGGATGCCCCGCTGAAAATCGCGGTGATGACAGAGGAGGCCGATGAAACGGCTATCCCCGTGCGCAAGGGCGACGATACCGCCGCGCTGATGGAAGAGATCGACGCCGCGCTGGAAGAAATGCGGCAGAATGGGAAGCTCAGCGAGCTTTCTGAAAAGTATTTCGGCACGGATATCACCAAAGCGTCCTGAAAAAATGGAATCTCTTTCGGAATTCCGGTAACCGCACAAACCGGCAGGTTTCGGAAAGGAGAAGAATTGTGAGTCGGCCGGGGCTTGAAATCCTGTTTGAAATATGATATTTTACAGGTAATCGAACCTGTCTCCGTTTTCGTGCCACGCGCCGCGGAGACGGAAAAACCAGGGAGGTCGTTTTATGCAGATCGGTATCGGTACATATTCCTTCGGTGGCATTGCCAGCTATCTGGGTCTGGGGCCCACCCTGCTGGAAAAGTTCAAAACCATTCGGGCCCTGGGTTTTGACAGCGTAGAGCTTCTGCCTGTGGACCTGGATAACGATGTGGAGGACATCAAAAAGTGGCTGGACGAAACCGGCCTGAAAGTCACTTCCGTCCACGCAGAGCCCACGGAGGAGATCGTAAAGAAAATAGCCGCCCTGGGCGGCAAGGCCGTCATTTGGGCCGGCACGCCCTTCTGCAATAAGGAGGAAGCCGTAGAAGTGGCGCACCTGCTGGACGAAATGGCGGAGATGGCGGAGCCCTACGGCATCAAGATCGGCTATCACAACCACAGCCAGGAATTTTATTTCGACCAGGGAAAATGCCTGCTGGAGCACCTGCTGGATAACAGCTCCAAGTGCTTCTCCCAGTTGGACTGCGGCTGGGCCATGAACGGCGGCATGTACCCCCCCTATTTTATCCGCAAGTACAGAAACCGCATCGTTTCCATTCACGTCAAAGAAAACAGCCGTGTGGCAGGACCTGGGGAAAAGCCCGAGTCCCGGCATCAGGAAGGCGGCCCAAAGGGTTCTCCCTTTGCTAATGTGAAAGAGCTTCCCCTGGAAAAGCGCCAGGAAATTCTGGACGGCTTCAACGCCCAGCAGAACAGCCCGGAAGGTAAGCTGCGCTTCGCCGTGCAGTGCAAAATGGGCGCGCCGGAATCCAACATCGACTGGAAGGAGATCAAAAAGGCGCTGGACGAGCAGGATTTTGAGGCGTTCTGGGTCGTGGAGCGCGAGGGCTTTTACGACGAGCACGACAAATGCATCGCGGACGACTGCGCCTGGCTGACGGAGCACATCAAATAAAAAACGAAAAGGAAGCGCCGGGCTGCGGCGTTTCCTTTTTTGCCTGGAAACCGAGGGATCACGAAGCATGGATAAACTTTTACGCAGAGATGCGGAACAGATCCTTTCCACCAGCCTGAAAGCCGTCCTGCCGGACAACGCGGTACAGCGGGCCTTGACAGAATACCGGCCCCGGGGCGGGAAAACGCTGCTGGTGGCGGTGGGAAAAGCCGCCTGGCAGATGGCAGCGGCGGCGGTAAAGGCCCTGGGACAGGTAGACGGTGGCATCGTCATCACCAAATACGGCCACACAGGCGGGGAAATCCCCGGCGTAAAATGTCTGGAAGCAGGTCACCCCGTCCCCGATGAAAACAGCTTTTCCGCTACCGCTTGTGCCCTCGAGCTGGTCCAGGGCCTTACGGAAAAAGATACCGTGCTGTTCCTGCTTTCCGGGGGCGGCAGCGCGCTGTTTGAGCAGCCCCTTACCGACGGTGAAGAGCTGCAGGAGATCACCCGGCAGCTGCTGGCCTGCGGCGCGGACATTGTGGAAATGAATACCGTCCGGAAACGGCTCAGCAGGGTGAAGGGCGGACGCTTTGCCCAGGCCTGCGCCCCGGCTCAAGTGTTCAGCGTAGTGCTCAGCGACATTTTGGGAGACCCGCTGGATATGATCGCCAGCGGTCCTGCCTGCCCCGATGCTTCCACCTGTTCTCAGGCCCTGTCGGTGGTGAAAAAATACGGACTAAAGCTGTCCCGAGCGGCGCAGGAGCTTTTGAACCGGGAAACGCCCAAAGCTCTTCCGAACGTCACCACCCACATCACCGGCAGCGTCCGCGAGCTGTGCGCCGCCGCTGCCACGCAATGCCGCGCTTTGGGTTATGAGCCCGTCCTTCTCACCGACCGGCTCTGCTGCGAGGCCCGAGAAGCCGGCAGCTTTCTCGCCAGCATTTTGAAGACCCATGCCGGGACCGGCCGCAGCCTGGCTTTTCTCGCCGGGGGAGAAACCGTTGTACACCTGACGGGAAATGGGCTGGGCGGCCGGAATCAGGAGCTTGCCCTTGCCGCCGCGCCCGGCATCGCCGGGCTGAAAAACGCCACCGTGTTCAGCTTTGGAAGCGACGGCACAGACGGTCCTACGGACGCAGCAGGCGGCTATGTGGACGGCGATACGCAGGCCGTCCTGAACGCTCAGGGCTTCGACGTGTTTTCCGTCCTGCGGAACAATGATTCCTACTCCGCCCTGCGGGCAGTAAATGGGCTGCTGTTTACAGGCCCCACCGGCACCAACGTCAACGATGTATCTATCGCTCTGCTTCGCAGATAAGGCTGCTCCACACAAAGAAAGGAAGAGAAACGCAAAGTGAAGGAATATGATATCAAAGCCGCTATCGAGCGGGGGGAAACCGCGCTGGGCATGGAGCTTGGCTCCACCCGCATCAAGGCGGTGCTTGTGGGGCCGGACTGCGCTCCCATTGCCGCAGGCGCTTACGACTGGGAAAACAGGCTGGAAAACGGCCTGTGGACCTACCGTCTGGACGACGTATGGACGGGGCTTCAGGCCGCTTTCCAATCACTATCGGAGGAAGTGCGGGAAAAATACGGGACCGTTCTCAAAAAGCCGGGAGTCATGGGCGTTTCCGCCATGATGCACGGCTATCTGCCCTTTGACAAAGCGGGAAATCAGCTCTGCGAATTCTGTACCTGGCGCAACACCGTGACGCAGCGGGAAGCCGCCGAGCTTACGGAGCTGTTCCAATTCAATATTCCCCAGCGGTGGAGCATTGCCCACCTGTGGCGGGCCGTGAAAAACGGGGAGCCCCATGTGCAAAAGCTTGCCTTTCTCACCACGCTGGCAGGGTACGTCCACTGGCGGCTCACCGGCGAAAAAGCGCTGGGCGTGGGCGACGCCTCCGGCATGTTCCCCATCGACGGCAGAACCGTCAGCTTCAACGCCCGAATGGCCGGGCAGTTTAACCTTCTCTTACAGGAGCGGGGCATTGCGTGGAAGCTGGAAGACGTGCTGCCGCAGGTGCTTTCTGCCGGAGAGCCTGCCGGTACGCTGACGGCGGAGGGCGCAAAGCTTCTGGATCCCACCGGCACGCTGGAAGCCGGCGTTCCCCTCTGTCCTCCGGAGGGAGACGCGGGAACGGGCATGACCGCCACCAACAGCGTGTCCGTCCGCACGGGAAATGTGTCCGCCGGGACCTCTATTTTTGCTATGGCTGTGCTGGAAAAGGAGCTGTCCAAAGTCCATCCGGAGATCGACATGGTGACCACCCCCGCCGGCCTGCCGGTGGCGATGGTACACTGCAACACCTGCACCTCCGAGCTGGACGCATGGGTCAGGCTTTTCGGACAGCTCCTGTCCGCGGCAGGCGCAAAACTGCCGAAAGCCCAACTCTATGAACTGCTCTACCGACAGGCTTTGCAGAGCACGCCGGACTGCGGCGGGCTGCTGGCCTATAACTGCTATTCCGGAGAGCCCGTGACCGGGCTCACGGACGGCAGGCCCATGTTCGTTCGCAGGCCCGACGATCCGCTGGCCCTGCCTGACTTTATGCGGGCCCAGCTCTACGCTGCCATAGCGACCCTGCAGATCGGCATGGATATCCTCTTTGAGGAAGAACATGTAGCGCTGGAAAAGCTGTACGGCCACGGGGGACTGTTCAAGACAAAGGACGTAGGCCAAAGGCTGCTGGCTGGTGCGCTGAATGTGCCGGTAGCCGTGATGGAGACCGCCGGAGAGGGCGGACCCTGGGGCATGGCGCTGCTGGCCATGTACCGGAAAAGCCGCCGCCCGGGAGAAGCGCTGGAAACCTGGCTGGAACAGCAGGTCTTCCGCGACTCCACAGGAAGCTGCGTGACGCCCGATCCCAAAGACGCGGAGGGCTTCCGGCAGTATATCAAGCGGTATAAAGCCGGTCTAAAGCTGGAAAAGGCGGCAGCGGAAATTCTCCGCTGAAGCTTCACTTTCTCATTTTCCAGAGAAAAGGGACTGCTGCAAAAGCAACAGTCCCTTTTCTTTTCGCCGCTTATTTATTCAGGTCTTTTTTGATCTGGGTCGTGGAGATCTCCGGGGTGCGGGGCAGATACACCACCTCGCACTGCTCCTTCAGGAAATCGAATTTTCCCTCCCAGTCATCGCCCATGACAAAGGTATCCACATGGTATTCCTTTACGTCGGTGCGTTTCTGATCCCAGTTTTCCTCCGGGATCACCAGGTCCACATAGCGAATGGCCTCCAAAAGCTGCTTGCGCTTTTCATAGTCAAAGTAACATTTCTTCCGCTTTTCATTCCAGTTGAACTCATCGGTGGAAAGCGCCACAATGAGATAATCGCCGTACTGCTTTGCCCGGCGCAGAAGGTTGATGTGCCCATAATGGAGCAGATCAAAGGTGCCGTAAGTGATAACGCGTTTCACAGGGAATTCCTCCTTTGTTCCACATAATCTATGGTTTTTCGGGCAGCGTCCCCGGTGTTTTCCACCATGCCGAATTCCTGCCGGAACTGCTGCACCTTTTCCGCCTGCTGTTCCTCCTGAAACGCCAGAATGGTCTGTTCCAGCTCCGTGTTGTTTTCGGCGAGGGAGAACGGGAGACGGGTCAGGTCAAAGGTAAAGTTGCGGTCGTTTGCATAAGCCGCCACATCGTTTACATACAGGAAGCAGGGCTTCCCGGTATTCATGAAGTCGAACATGGAGGAAGAGTAGTCGGTGAGCAGGGCGCCGCATGCCAGATACAGCTCCTGAATGTCCGGGTAGTCGGAGGCGTTTTTCACATAGCGGGGATCAAGCTTCAGCTCGGAAGCCTTGTCCGCCACGTTGGGGTGCAGCCGGGCGAGGATCAGCCATTCCCCGCCGAAGCGCCGCTCCAGCGCCTTGACGCATTTTTCATAGTCCACATCGTATACGGAAAGCCCTTTGTCCTTCCGATAGGTGGGGGCGTACAGCAGAAGCTTTTGTTCCGGCTTTACGCCCAGCGTCTTTCGCACCTTTTCCACCAGTTCCGGGTGTTCACCGAAGAGAATGTCGTTCCGGGGAAAGCCGCATTCCAAAATTTCGCCGTCGTACCAGAAAGCCCGGCGGTAAATATCCGTTAAAAATCTGCTGTCGGAAAGGAACAGGTCCGCCAACCGGGAATCCATTTTGGCAGTCGCTACATATTCCGGGTCAAGGGCTTCCACAGCGTCCCCCTCAATGCGCTTTAAAGGAAATCCGTGCCAGGTCTGGACGTAAAACTGGTTCTTCCGTTTAAACAGCCGCCCCCATTTCCGGCAGTTGTCCACCCATAGGCCGGCCGTGCCCCGATGGAAGGCTTCCGCCGCGCTGCCGATTTTTACCGGATAAATTCCCTTCGGCAGAGAAGCGGCTTCGGTCTCACCCTTTACCGCCCAATAGACCTTCCAGCCCCGGTGCAGCAGCTCCTGGGCGATAGGCTTTGGGTTATCGGAAAAGCCCCTCCCGATAAAGCTTTGGCAGAAAGCTTTTTTCTGGTCCTTGGGCAGCAGGGAGCAGAACAGGGAAACCCCATTTCTCCAGATTTTTTCCAGCAGCGCCATGACGACCGCCGTCCTTTCTCAGGTTTTTATTTTCCCGGCACAGGGGCTTCCTCTGACCGCATCAAATGACGGTTCCTGAAAATGACCACCAGCCGGAACGCTAGGATCGAAAAATCCGTCAGCGAGGTGAGCACGCACAGGGAAACCAGATTGATCCCGCAGGTGAAATAGGCAACCCCTGCGCCGATCAAATAGACCGCCGTGCCAAAAGCTACGGAAATATTGGCAAATTTAGCAAGTCCCATGGCTCCCAGCGTGGGATACCCCAGAATGTAGTTGGGGAAGGTAAACACCGCCGCGGGGATCAGCAGCCGCAGAGGGAGCACCACCTGCGCGCCGACCTCCTCGCCCAGCCACAGCACCAGCATGGGGCGGGCAAAGACGAACACAAAGGCGCACCCGGCAAGGATAATGGGATAGCCATACAACATGGTCTTTTTGATGAGCTTAAAGTTTTTGTGCTTCATCATGTGGGGATACAGGCTGTCCCCAATGGGGGACATGCCGTTCCTAGCGGTGCTGATGACCTTATCGGCATTGGTGTAAAGCCCGGTCGCCACAGGACCGGCGACATTTTTCAGCAGAATGCCGTTCAGATTGGAATTGATGGACGCCGCCACCTTGGAAAGGAAAAACTGGGCAGCGTCCCGGATCTCCTTCCAGACGTCCCGGAAGGATACCTTTGCAAACCGCAGCCCGATTTTTGCGAACAGGTGCCAGTATACGAACAGGGTGGCTCCGGCGTTGCCGATGGCGGAGATCAGCGGCACGAGGTAGTAGTCCTCCGGCTTTTTTACAAATACAAAGACCATAGAGGTGGCAAATATTTTGACCAGCACCGCCCGCGCGGTAATGGCGGACATCTTTTCCAGGCCCCGGTATATAAAGTCCGGCAGCAGAGCCACCATACACACATAGAGCAGATAGAACACGTAAGCCAGCAGCTCTCCCGGCTCCTTAAGAGTGGGACGGACAAAAAGCATCAAAACCAAAAAAGAAACTACCATGAACAGACATTTGGCTGACACCACACAGGTAAGGGTGCGGTTCAAATATTCCTTGTCCTCCCGGTGGCGGGAGATCTTGGCGGTTGCGGACATGATAAAGCCAAAATCAATGAAGATCTGGAAAAAGTTGGTGGTGTACTGAGCGGCACCCAGCAGACCGATATTCGCGGTACCCAGCACTCTGGTCTGATATCCTTGGGTGATAAGCCCCAGAAAGGCATTGGAAAAGGTAAGGATATAAAGCATGATCGTATTTTCCAGCAGGACGTGCCCCCGCAGCGGCTTCTTGAAAAGCTTCATGTCGGTTCTCCTTAGAAATACTGATTTTGTCTTGTGCGGCGATGCTCCAAAAGTAGGCTTTTATACAGCGGCTGCCGAATACCGTTTCCTTTGGATACGGGGTTTGTCAGCTCTTGACCCGGAACAGCAGCGAAGCGGGAAAATACCATTTCCGTTCCAGCAGAAAAAGCACCAGCTTCTGATTTCTGGATATCCTGACCATATACTTGTTCCTGCGGTATTGGGGGAAGTGTTCCATAAGGTATCCTTGGAGCTTCGGAAGCAGCGGGTGCCGCCGGTCCTCGCGCAGGACCCGCACCGCTGCCTGATAGAGATGAGAGAAGGTGAAATAGCACAGCTCCTCCTCATATTCCTCATACAGCCCCTTTTCTCGGAAATAATCGAGAATACTGTCCGTCACGAGAAGAATTTCCCCGTTGCGGTCAACATTGGAATTGCGCATGGTCGAGCCGGAGCGCAGCAGGTAATTGTACCCGGCGCCGCTCAAAAATACCACGGAGCGGGCGGAGACCACCAGCTTTGGGAACAGCTCGGCGTCCTCGTACCATATCCCTGTGGGATATTCCGCGCCCACTCTGGAAAACAGCTCTCTGCGGTACAGCTTTGTGGGACCCGGCACCGTCAAAAGCAGTTCCTTGTATTCCCGGGGAGAAAGCCCCATATCCTTGGGAAGACCGGGTTCCGTAAACACACTGAGGACCTTGCCGTTCTCGTCTACAAAGCGTATCCCAAATATGATGAGGTCGGCATTTTCCCTCTCCCCGGCTTCTATAGTCCTTTCCAGCAGATCGGGTTCGATCCAGTCGTCGCTATCCACCTGAAGCAGCCATTTCCCCACAGCTTCCCGGACCCCGGTATTCCGGGCGGCGCCCGGTCCGCCGTTTTCCTGGTGGACGACCCGTATCCGCCCGTCCTGTTCAGCCAGGGTATCGCAAAGCGCCCCGCTGCCGTCGGTAGAGCCGTCGTCTATGAGCAGAAGCTCAAAATCCCGCTCTGTCTGCGCGAGAATGGAATCAACGCATTTTTCCAAATAGTCTCTTACGTTATACACGGGTACGATTACACTTGCCTTTGGCATAGGATACTCCTCCCGGGAAAATCAAAAATCAATAGATCTCATTATACACCGCTTTTATGCCTTTGGCAAATAAAGGAGCCGGCAGGCGCGAAAACCCGCTGTGCCTAAAGACGGCGCATGGAAAAACTTACTTGATCTTGAAAATCAGGGCAATGAGAAAGGTGAGCTTCTTTTCCAGCAGGGACAAAATGATTTTCTGATTTCGGGTGAGGGTCGCTCGATATTTATTCCGCCGGTAGTCTGGGAAATTTTCCCTGAGATATGCGGCAAATTTTGGCAGCAGGCCGCTGTGCCTGTCCAGCCGGATCACCCGGACGGAAGCGGTGAGGTAAACATGGAACAGGGTCATAAAGCACAACTCGTCCCGGTATTCCTCAAAGAGTCCCTGCTCCCGGAAATAGGCGAGGATATCGTCAAAGGCGTCCATAATCTCCGTATTCCGCTCCACATTGATGCTTTGTATGATGGAGCCGGGGCGCTGCAGATAATTATAGCCCACATAGTCTATGGCCATGAGGGATCTTGCCTCCGCCACCAGCTTGACCGTAGTGCGGACATCTTCATACCAGACCCTTGGGGGGAACAGCACGCCGGTTCGCAGGAACAGTTCTCTGGAAAACAGCTTGTTACAGGCGCAGGGATAGGAAAGGAACACGTCCTTCTGTGTTTTTGCGGTGAAGCTTGTCCCGATGGGCAGCGCGTCCTTCAGAACGCTCAGCTCTTTTCCAGCAAGGTCTACCGAGCGGAGGGAAAAATAAACGATTTCCGCGCGGCTGCTTTCTCCGGCCGCCAGCGTTTTTTCCAGCAGCGCGGGTTCGATCCAGTCATCACTGTCCACAAACAGCAGCCAGTCTCCCTCTGCGGCCCGGATCCCCGTGTTTCTGGCGCCGCCAAGCCCCTGGTTCTCCTGGTGAATGACCCGTATCCGGCTGTCCTGTTCGGCAAGGGTGTCGCAAAGCGCCCCGCTTCCATCGGTAGAGCCGTCGTCTATGAGCAGAAGCTCAAAATCCCGTTCCGTCTGAGCCAAAATGGAATCTACGCATTGACTCAAAAAATCCTTTACATTATAGACCGGCACAACAATACTGGCCTTCGGCATAAAAGCACCTCCAGAGTACGGCGCTGCTCAAAAGCAGAGTCCTTACCGCTTATTATACACGTTCTGGGCGGATTTGGCAAATTGCCGCAGCTTTCCCGGCAGCGGAAAACCGCACAGTCCTAGTATGCCAAAAATCCCCTGCCCTTTGCACGGTATCAGTGCTTCCGCGCAGAGGACAGGGAACTTTTTCCCAAGGCTATGAGTTTTTCATATAGTCTACATATTCTTCCAGACACATGTTCAGTTCTTCCATTTTCTGCGCGTGTTCCGCTCCCACATAGCGGTAATGCCAGCTTTCGTTGTCGATGCCTGTGACCTCTATTTTGCTCTGCTTATAGCGCTGGACAAAGCCGTATTCCGCCGCGTGCTGGGAAAGCCAGTAGTAGGCTTCCGTCTCCTCAAAGCCGCTGTCAACATCGTTAAAATCCACGGCAAGCCCGGTGTGGTGCTCGCTGTGGCCGGGCCGGTTGATGGTTCGCAGAGCATCCTCCACAGCTTCTTCCTCCGTCATGCCGTCCGCCACATTCTGCTGAACCGCCCGGTCTAAAATGGCTTCCTGCAATTCTACGCTGCGGTAGCCGGAAGCGATCCAAAGCGTCACCCCGTCCTCCTGGGCCGCGCGCAATAAAGCGTTGAGATCATCATAGACACGGCTGTCTACCTGCTCTCCGGTTTCCCCGCCTCCAATAGTCTCCAGCGTAACCTGCCAATCCTCCGGCAGGGGCGTCGTGTCGTTTACCAGCACCAGCAGCGGGTCGGAAAGCTGCGTGCCGGCCGGCGGCTGCGAAGCCACGCTCACGCCGGTCCCGCCGGCATTTACGACGATATCCGGCACGCTTTCAGCCCCGGAGCTCACCCCGCTTTCCGGCTTTGAGCTGTTTTCCGGAGCAAAGAGCTTTGACACAGCGGAGATGATCCACACAACGACGGCTACGACCAGCAGGGCCCCGCACAAAAGCTTTGCCAGCTTCAGGCGGCGCAGCCGCAGCTGCTCTCTGTACATGCGGTTCCTTTCCCGTTCTATTCTGCTCATAAATCACTTTCCAACCCATTTCCTGTTTTTCACGTCCAGACATTAAACAATTTTACTCCCCGAAATGTGACATGTCAAAACATTTTTATGATTCTTTCGGCGCTTCGCCTGCCGAAGGTGATGGGGAAGGAAAGAAATGATTTTTCGGTATCTCTTCCCGATACGCCTGCGTCCGGCTCCACTCCTTGGTGGCGTCGTCCCGCCGGACCTCGCTCTGGCGGCGCTGAAGCAGGCAGCACAAAGCGTATACGTCCACCCATATTTCGCTGGGGCCTTCCTTTTGAGATTCATCGAAAATCAGCTGCAAGCCGTAATGCAGATGGCTGACATTGATATTGTTGGTGTTTTCCTTTGTGCTGTAGCCCGTTCTTCCCACATAGCCGATGACGTCTCCCGCCATGACAGTCTGGCCCGTCTCAAGGCCTTGGGCATAGGGCCGGTTCTGCCGGAGGTGAGCGTAATAGTGATACCGTTTCCCGTCAAAGCTGCGGATCCCAATGCGCCAGCCGCCGTACTGGTTCCACCCCAAGGCCTCCACCACCCCGGATTCCACGGCGATGACCGGCGTGCCTACGGCGGCCATCATGTCGTGGCCCAGGTGCTTTCTCTTGTAGCCGTAACTGCGGCCAGCCCCGAAATCATCGTAATCGCTGTAGGGAAAGGTTTTGGCAATGGGGGAATATCCCTTCAGGCCGTACCGCTTTTCCCAGCCGTTTTCCGTTTCAAGCTCATACTCGCCCACCAGGTTTCCCAGCACAGCGCCGTAGGCCTCCCGGTAGTATCCGTAATACTTCATGTCCTGCGCAAGAGAAGTTATATCCTCTCCGCTTTCAACTTTTTGGGCCAGGTCGTTTAAATCCTTTCGCTGATACAGGGAAAAGTCCCCGCCGTATTTCGCGCCCAGATAGGCAAGACATTCGACCCAGTCGAGATGGGACCGGCCGGGGTCCTCATAGGTTTCCAGGTCCAGGTCAAGAGCCGCTTCAAGCAGGCTTTCGGGAACATTGAAGTCCACCCATTTGATATAATCCTTCCGCTCGGGCTCCGCGTCTGCCGGCAGGGCCCCTTTCAGCACAGGAAAAACGGCAGCCAGCAAAAGGCCGGCTGTCAGCGCAAAAAGCAAAACTTTTTTGCGGATCCGAAGGGTCAGAAACATGGAAAATCACCCGGTTTTATGCTATGCCGGGAGAAACCTTTTTTAGAACAGGCGAGCCGCGAAATCCAAACGCGGAACTGCCACGGCGAAAGGCATGGCGCCGCGCATCTTTACCTGGGACAGCAAAAAAGCTCCCCTTGAAAACAAGGGGAGCCCAGCTTGTGAGCCAAAATTATCAGGAATCCTTTTTCGCATCCTGGGAACGCTTCCGCACTCTTTTGGTCTCCGGGTGCAGATCGGCTATGGCGCCCGGGACAAAAAACACATCGGGAGAGACGCCGTAAAACTGCGAAAGCCTGTACAGCGTAGAAGAGCTGGGCGACGTGGTCCCCAGCTCGTAGTAGGTGTATGCAGGGCGCGATATTCCCAGGAAATCTGCCACGGCTTCCTGGGTCAGGCCCCGGTTCACCCGCAGGGCCTTCAGGGCCGTGCGCACCTGCAGAGACATCTCTTTTTCGGAATGTGTTTCTTTTCCCTTTGACCTTGCCACAGCGATTCCCTCCAAAAACAAAAAAGTGCGCAGCCGAAGCCGCGCACCGAAAAACGCACGGCTCCTCTGGTTACCACGCCAAGTTTTCGATACAACACAGGTATGCGAAAAATGAAGCCTGCATTTTTACCAAAAAGGTAAAATGCACACCTGTGTCTATCAATATTCACTTGACGTGGTAGTTTCATCTTATCATTAATTTCACATTTTTTCAAGGGTCAAGTAATATTCCCCATAAAAATGGCCTGAGCCTACCTTCTATCGAAAACCGGGCGGCTTTTCTATGACAAACTTCCCCAAACAAAAAAGTGCGCAGCCGAAGCCACGCACCGAAAAACGCATGGCTCCATTGCTGCGACACAATTCTTTTTTGCAGTTCATTTAACGCACAAAAAAGCAGAGCCTGCATTTTTACCCATAGGGTAAAATGTGCGTTAATGAACTTAAATATACTTATTGAATTGTGCCGCAAATTTACAATACCATATTTGACCTGAAAAGTAAAGCGCTCCAAAACAAAAAAGTGCGCAGCCGAGGCCGCGCACCGAAAAACGCACGGCTCCATTGCTGCGACACAATCACTTTTGGCAGTTGCTATACTGTATGCAAAAGTTTGAGCCTGCATTTTTACCAAAGCAAAAATGCACACAGTATAGTATCCCACCCATATTCGATTGTGTCGCAAATTTACAATACCATATTTGACCTGAAAAGTAAAGTATAATAAACAAAAACGCAAAAAATCTGTCCCAGCTTGGGACAGATTCAAAGCAGAAAGAAGTACATTCTCTTTGCGAAAAGCAGAAAAAGCTGTTATGATAGCATCGTGCAGAAATGCACAGAAAGGTCTGCCATAACGGTAGGCGGTTTGGCTACACCACCCGAAAGGGGGTGATGCCATGCGAGTTACGTTACATACCGGGCCTTTTACGGTTACGATTCTTGTAAAACGCAGAAACCGCCACTCGGCCAAGTGACGGTTTCTTTGAAAAAATAAAGAAACTCAACTGAGCCAAACCGTCTATCGGCAGACCCTTTCTTTATTTTTATTATAATGGCTGCCTTGCGATTTGTCAAGCGCAGGTCTGCTGTTGAAAACCGTCCCAACTTGGGACAGATTCAAAGCGAAAAGGAAAAAAGCCTCCCCTTGATTTTCAAGGGGAGGTGGCATGGCGTAAGCCATGACGGAGGGATTGTTTGAAACGGCAGGAACTTCTGAGCAAGCCTTAACACGTCAATCCCTCAACCTGCTATGCAGGCAGTTTCTGCCGCTCATCTTCTCCACCAGCAGGACTACAGCTCCGGGATAAGCTTTTTATAGGTGGGCCATAAACCGATGCGGTCCGGCGTATGTTCAGGCTGCTGCCAGAAATCGTAGCCGGGATAATCGTTGCCCTCAATGATGGCCGGGCCGGTGGGAGTAATGGCACAGTCCCAGCCTACAAAGCGCATGCCCGGTTCTTCCAGAGCCGCTTTTTTGCAAAGCTCAATGGCCTCTTTTACATAGGGGATCCGATAACCCATCAGCTCTATGCCGGTCTCCGGGTGATGGGTCAGCGTAGTCAGGGCAGAGGTGTGCCCCACGCCGGTAATTTCTCCGGTTTCATAATCAATCGGGCAGAACATGCCGCCGTTTTCCAGATTATCCACATATTTACCACCGGCGCCTATTTTTACCACAGCGTAAATGAGCTGCGGCTCCCAATGCTCTGGGGAACCTGTGAGCAAGGTGACGATGCGCAAAGTATTCACCGCGCTGGGATAAAGCCTGCTCATGGCTTCGTGCTGAATGATCATTTCCCCGATCACGCCAAAGCCCTGGGCTTTGATATAGCGATACATTTCCTCCACGCTTTCAAAATCCGCCTTTTTGAGTCTCTCGATCCCCTTACCGCTTTCCCCCACGTCCGGCTTTGCGAAAATGCGCTCCTTGTCTTTTACAAATTCGGTAAACTGTTCCAGGGTCATTTCATCTACCACTAGAAAATCCCGGCCCAGGTAGTCTCGAAAACGGGGGTTAAATTTTGTCTTGTGGTCGAATATTTCCGCCGTTTCCGGATCGTTCAGCAGAGTGATCATCTTTTTGTTGCGGACCCGGGTCACATAAGTATCTCGATGTTTGCCGTCCATATTGTAAAATCCGAACATGACATAATCGTGGTAACCCGCGCCATATCGAACGGAACACCATAGCATATCCAAAAAAATACCGGCCCTGCTTCTGCCGGAGCGTTCCTTCGCCCTGCCAATAGAGCGAGACAATTCTTCCAGACGTACGCCACTGAGGACTCTCCCGAGGTAACCCACCCGGGAGAGCAAATTCATCTTTTTCATTTCCCTATTCCTCTTCTTTGCTGTATGCGCCCGCCGTCATTTCCCGGCGGTGGGCATGTGCGGAGCAGTTTCCCGTATGGCCGGAGAGAAAACCTCACACCGTCCGCTTACTAAATAATCATACTACAAATAATTTCCATTTTCAATCTTGCCCGACCATTTGTATGAGACTTGTAAGGATTTCTGCCTTTTAAGAAAAAAGCGCCTTCCGAAGCCTGTCTCCTTCCAATAAACGGTTTAAAAGGGAAAAAAGTGACAGCCGGAATTCCGGCCGTCACTTTTTTACTTATAAAGAGGGTTAAACATGAAACCACGGGATACGCAACAGAAACGTCTTTACTGGCAATTCTTTTTGAGGATCTCCAGCTGGTGGCGCAGTTCTTCGGGCAGTTTGTCGCCGAAGCGGGTGTAGAATTCTTCCACGCCGTCGGCTTCCTTAGCCCATTTCGCTTTGTCCACCTCCAGAATGGATTCCAGGGTCTCCTTGGAGAAGTCCAGGCCCTCCAGATTGATGTCGTCGGCATAGGGCACATAGCCGATGGCAGTCTCTCTGGCGTCCACCTTACCCTCGCAGCGCTTGATGATCCACTCCAGAACGCGAAGGTTGTCGCCGAAGCCGGGCCAGATGAAGTGGCCGTCCTTGTCTACGCGGAACCAGTTGACGTTGAAGATCTTGGGAGCCTTGTCGCCCAGAACCTTGCCCATGTCGATCCAATGCTGGAAATAGTCGCCCATATGATAGCCGCAGAAGGGCAGCATAGCCATAGGATCGCGGCGGACCACGCCTACGGCGCCGGCGGCGGCAGCGGTGGTCTCAGAGCCCACTACAGAGCCGATGAACACGCCGTTGTTCCAGTCGCGGGACTGATAGACCAGCGGCACGGTATCAGGACGGCGGCCGCCGAACACGATAGCGGAAACCGGCACGCCCTTGGGATTCTCAAATTCGCTGGAGAGACAGGGGCAGTTCTTGGTGGGGGCGGTGAAACGGCTGTTGGGGTGCGCCAGCTTGTTGCCCTCGGCGATAAACTCGGGGCCGTTCACATGCTTGCCTGTCCACTCCTCGGCGTTGACGGGAGGATTCTTATCGAGAGACTCCCACCAAACGGTGTTATCGTCCAGATTCCGGGCAACGTTCGTAAAGATGGTGCCCTTCTGGGTGGAGATCAGAGCGTTGGGGTTAGACTTCATATTGGTGCCGGGAGCCACACCGAAGAAACCGTTCTCCGGATTGATGGCGTACAGCCGGCCGTCCTCGCCGGGACGCATCCAGGCAATGTCGTCGCCCACGGTCCATACCTTGTAGCCCTTCTTCTTATAGCCCTCCGGCGGAATGAGCATGGCAAGGTTGGTCTTGCCGCAGGCGGAGGGGAACGCGGCGCAGATATACTTTACTTCGCCCTGGGGATTTTCCAGACCCAGGATCAGCATATGCTCGGCCATCCAGCCCTCGTTCTTGGCCTGGTAGGAGGCGATGCGCAGAGCAAAGCATTTTTTGCCCAGCAGCACGTTGCCGCCGTAAGCGGAGTTCACGGAAATGATGGTGTCGTCCTCGGGGAACTGGCAGATCCAGCGTTTCTCAGGATCCACGTCACATTTGGCGTGCAGGCCCTTCACCCACTCATCGCTGTCGCCCAGCACGTCCAGCACCTTCTGGCCCACCCGGGTCATAATGGCCATATTGAGGACCACATAGATGGAATCGGTGACTTCAATACCGATCTTGGCAAGAGGAGAACCCACGGGACCCATGGAATAGGGGATCACATACATGGTGCGGCCCTTGTAGGTGCCGCGGGCAATATCATAAAGCATTTTATAGGCTTTCTGCGGCTCCATCCAATGGTTGGTGGGACCGGCGTCTTCTTCCCTGCGGGAGCAGATGAGGGTGCGGTCCTCCACCCGGGCCACATCGTTTACGGCGGTGCGGTGATAATAACAGCCGGGCAGCTTCTCCTCGTTGAGCTTGATCATTTCGCCGGTCTGGCAGGCCTCTTTGCGTAGCTCTTCCAGCTGTTCCTCGGAGCCGTCGATCCACACCACTTTATCGGGGGTGACCAGCGCTTTCATTTCCTCCAGCCAGGAGAGGACGGATTTGTTGTTGGTCATTTTCTATTTCTCCTTTCGCCACATGGCAAATCAATACATTGTTTCGGGCCCTTGTTGCCCAGTTTTATTCTAACACAGTGCGGGAAAATAATCAATGACCAAATTGTTAAATTCTTCCGCCGCCGGAAAGGCGGGACAAAAAGCGGGGGCTTCAAAATCAAAAGCGGCGGGCCGGTCACAGCTGCTTTTCGGCAGGGGAATACGCCCGCTTTTCGTTTGTCCGGCCCAAAAGATAATCCACGCTGGTATCATAAATTTCAGCCAGCGCCAGAAGGACCCGGGTCGGAATGTCGTTTTCTCCGGTTTCATATTTGGAATATCCCGTCTGGGACATATTTAAAAGCTTTGCCAGTTCCTTTTGGGACATATCGCGGTCTTCCCGTAAATCCCGAAGCCTTGGATACATAAGCAGACACCCCGGGATTATTCTATGCTAACCTGTTTCAGAGTATTGACTTTTAATCTGAAACAGGTTAATATTAAAACAATGCGATGGCCCAAAATGATTTGAGGCACGCAAAAAAAAGATAAGGAGGGGTATGAAAGCAAAAACAACATTTCCCAAAAAATCACTCTTTTACCAGCACAACAGCCCCGCTTTCCCGGGTTTTTTTCATGTCGATAAACCGCTGGTTCTCGCTGCCCCGGAACAGGAGCTCCAGATTCTTCTGCGCTTCGATAAAGGGACCATCGATGAGAACGTCCGTTTCGGCCAGCAGAGCATCTATGGCGGGATCGTGCTTCTCCACGAGCTGCTCATAGACATAGCCCGTGTATACCGTTACGTCCTTTCCGACGCTGTGGACCAGCTCCGCAAGCTCTGTTAAGGGTTCCGGCTGGCAGAAGGGCTCTCCACCGCTGAAGGTGATGCCTTTCAGCAGGGGATTTTTTCGGAAGTCCTCAAAAATCTCTCGGGGCGTGTGGGTCTCCCCGCCTTCGAATGGCCAGGTCTGGGGATTGTGGCACCCCGGGCAGTGGTGCGGGCAGCCCTGGGTAAACACGGTATAGCGAATGCCCTTCCCATCTACAATGGATTCCTTCACGATACCGGCAAGCTGCAGTTTCATATCAATGTTCCTTTCTTTGATAAAAAAGGAGCGGTCGCGCCGCTCCTTTTTGGGTTTTTAAAGCGTAAATTTTTTTTTTCCAAATCCATCGTTGTCGGTCAGATCGAAACTCAACGGGGTCAGGGAAACATATCCTTCCTGCACGGCGTAGGAATCAGTCTGGGCCGGGGGAATGCGGCTTTCCTCACCGTTGATCCAATAATAATCCTGCCCACCGGGAGACCGGCGGTGCTCATAGCGGTCCGTCCACTGATGGAACAGTCCCTGCCGTACCCATTGAACACCTTTGATTCTCTCCCTTGGCAGCGCCGGGATATTGATATTCAGCACCTGACGGATATCCTTTTCCGCATCCAGCTGCTCTAAAAGGCTCAGGAAAATGCCAACCACTTCTTCCGTATCCGCCTGCGGCGGAGCGGAAACGGCAACAGCCTTCATGCCCCACATGGCCGCCTCCAAAGCTCCGGCAGCCGTACCGGAATAGAGGATATCAAAGCTGACGTTCAGCCCCACGTTAGGCCCGGAAATCACCAGATCGATGGGGGCCTCCATCAGACCGTCCCGCCCCAGCCGGGTGCAATCAGCCGGGTTGCCGGAAATGGCGTAAGCCTTTTCGCAGCCCGCTAAGCTTTCCTCCCGAACCAGCAGGGGGACCCGCATGGTGATGCCGTGACTGACTGCGCTGCGGTTGCCGTCGGGCGCGACTGCCACCACCGTGTGGCTTTTTCCCAGCTCCTTTGCCAGGAGCCTGAAGCCCTGGGACTGTATCCCATCGTCGTTGATGAGCAGGATACGCATCTCTTACAGAGTTCCCATGGTGTGCTTGACCCGGTCCTTTTCCTCGGCGCGCTTGGCATTGTTCCAGCGGTCCATGGTGCCTACCAAATAGCCGGTAATGCGGCGGATCCGGTCAAAATCACGGCCCTCGCCTACCAGAACTTCCTTCTTCGCGGTTTTTGCGGTTTTCTTCGTTGCAGTCTTGGTCATTTTCAGTTCCTCCCAGAATTTATTTTTTATATGAGCCTTCTTCCCGCGGATCTCCGCGAAAAGAAGAATAGTTCTTGTTTTCATTATAGCATGGACTTTCGCGCCTGTCAACTAGTGAATCAGCTTGGAATAGTCCGGTACATCGTGGTACTTTTTCCGGAGCTCCATCAGCTTCGACACCGGTACGCCTTCGCCGGCGTGCCGCCCGCAGCGCGGGTGCTGAGCGCCGGTGGCGCTCGTCCAGCACCGACCGAAGCGGAGCGGAGACCAGATATCGTCGATTAATGGATCAGCTTGGAATAGTCCGGCACATCGTGGTACTTTTTCCGGAGTTCCATCAGCTTCGACACCGGCACGCCTTCACCGGCGTGCCGCCCGCAGCGCGGGTGCTGAGCGCCGGTGGCGCTCGTCCAGCACCGACCGAAGCGGAGCGGAGACCAGATATCGTCGATTAATGGATCAGCTTGGAATAGTCCGGCACATCGTGGTACTTTTTCCGGAGTTCCATCAGCTTCGACACCGGCACGCCTTCACCGGCGTGCCGCCCGCAGCGCGGACAGACATCGTCGATAATGCCATTGTAGCCGCACACCGGGTCCCGGTCCACCGGGTGATTTACGGAGCCGTAGCCGATACCGCATTCCTTCATATAGCGGATCACGCTTTCAAAGGCGTCGATATTCTTGCACA
The DNA here is from genome assembly GCA_964642055.1 of uncultured Acutalibacter sp. GTDB lineage: Bacteria > Bacillota > Clostridia > Oscillospirales > Acutalibacteraceae > Acutalibacter. Next base: position 68,488 of record CAZXLM010000002.1, read on the forward strand.
CGTCGCCGTCCAGCTCTACATAGCTGATGTGCCCGGCGTTGGTCAGGGCATGGAAGGGAGCTTCTTTCTTGATCTTTTCAAAGGCGTTGATGGGATAGTACACCGGGACATGGAAGGAATTGGTGTAATAATCCCTGTCAGTCACACCGGGGATCTTGCCGAATTTCTTCTGGTCGATGCGCACGAAGGTGCCCGAAAGGCCCTCGGCAGGGGTGGCCAGCAGCGTAAAGTTCAGACCCGTTTTCTTGGACTCCTCGTCCATGCGCTTGCGCATATAGGTGATGATCTCAAGACCCAGCTTATAGCTTTCCTCGCTTTCGCCGTGGTGCTTGCCGGTCAAGGCCTTCAGGGTCTCCGCCAGCCCGATAAAGCC
>CAZXLM010000003.1:0-64479 GCA_964642055.1 uncultured Acutalibacter sp.
ACCTGTTCTGCAAAAAGAGCGATACTGCCAAACAGTATGTGCAGAAATGGCTGCCCATCGTGGCCGCTTCCCAGTCTGTCAAGGGAAAGCCTGAGGAACGGGAATTCCTCATGCACTGGGTCAATGTGGTGGAATACGAATAATTTCCGCCCTCTGAAAGACCTTTCGATATCGATCAATCTGAAATAAGCCGGTAAGCGCCGTGAAAAAACGATGCGGTGCTTTTCGGCCCGGAGTAAAATCACAGTAATAGGAGGATCATCATGAAAGTTACTATTTGTATTGGCAGTTCCTGCCACTTGAAAGGCTCTCGTCAGATCGTGGAACAGCTTCAGTATCTGGTCAAGGAAAACCATCTGGAAGACAAGGTGGAACTGGGCGGCACCTTCTGCATGGGGAATTGCGTCAACGGTGTAAGCGTAACGGTGGACGGGCGGCTTTGCTCCTTGTCCCCTGACAATACCAAGGAATTCTTTGAGAAGGAAATTCTCGCCAAAGTATAAGAAGGCACGGGTCCCTTTAGCTCCATCAGTGGTTTATCCATTGATGGAGCTTGGTATCCGCACACCTCGGAGGGAGATCACCGATGGCTGAATATTTGAAACTGAAAAAATCGAACTGCGTGAACTGCTATAAATGTATCCGTCACTGTCCCGTGAAATCCATTAAATTCTCATCGGGCCAGGCCCATATTGTGGGCGACGAATGTATCCTCTGCGGCAACTGCTTTGTAGTGTGTCCGCAGAACGCCAAAGAGATCCGCAGTGATGTGGAGCGGGCCAAGGAAATGATCCGAAGCGGGAAGACCGTGGTCAGCTTGGCGCCGTCTTTTGTGGCAAATTATCCGGGAGCTACCACGGCCACGATGGAAGCCGCCCTGAAGAAGCTGGGGTTCGCGGCTGTGGAAGAAACAGCAGTGGGAGCTTCCATCGTCAAGACGGAATATGAGAACCTGATACGGGAAGGGAAAATGGACGTGATCATTTCTTCCTGCTGCCATTCCCTGAATCTTTTGATCCAGAAATACCACCCCGAGGTCCTTCCATATCTGGCGCCGGTGCTGTCGCCCATGCAGGCCCACTGCCGGAAGCTGAAAGCGGAAGACCCCGGCGTACAGACCGTGTTCATCGGCCCCTGTCTTTCCAAAAAGGCCGAAGCGGAGGAATATCCCGGAGACGTGGACTGCGTCCTGACCTTTGAAGAACTGACTCAGTGGTTCAACCAGGAGGGGATCGCTGTCGAAACAGGGGAGGACCATCTGGAGGAAAGCCGTTCCCGGCTGTTTCCAACCTCCGGCGGCATTCTGCGCAGCATGAACCAGGATTCCGAAGAATACGCCTACCTGGTGGTGGACGGCGTGGAAAACTGCATTCACGCCTTGGAGGATATCAAGGAAGGCAAGCTCAGCAAATGCTTTGTGGAGATGTCCGTCTGCGCGGGAAGCTGTATCGGCGGCCCCGCTATGGAGCGCAGCAGGCGTATGCCTGTTACCGACTATCTGGCGGTAAACAGCTACGCCGGAAAGAAGGATTTTGAGGTCGAGATGCCCGCCGAAGACGAGCTTTTCAAAAACCACAAATTCCTAGGGCTCCACAGGCAGATGCCTGGCCAGCGGGATATCGAGGAAATTCTGCACAAGATGGGCAAGGATACCCCCGACAAAGAGTTGAACTGCGGCGCCTGCGGCTACAATACCTGCCGTGAAAAGGCAATGGCTGTGTATCTCGGAAAGGCCAGCATCGATATGTGTCTGCCCTTCCTGAAAGATAAGGCTGAGTCCTTCTCCGACACCATCATCAACAATTCGCCCAATGGCATTTTTGCCCTGAACGAAGCTCTGGAGGTACAGCAGATCAATAACGCCGCCTGCCAGATCATGAATATCCGGCATGCTTCCGACGTGCTGGGAGACCAAGTGATCCGCATTCTCGATCCCAAGGTGTTTTTGGACGTTATGCAGACCGGCCAGAGCGTCCGGGACGAAAGGGTGTACCTGGCTGAATACAGGCGGTATGTGGAGGAAACCGTCAGTTACGACAAGAATTACCACGTCATCACCTGTATCATGCGCGACGTTACCGACGAGGAAAACCAGCGCAAGAAGAAGGAAGAGCTCCACCAGTCCACCGTGGCTGTGACCGACCAGGTCATCGAAAAGCAGATGCGCGTCGTGCAGGAGATCGCCTCTCTGCTGGGAGAGACCACTGCCGAAACCAAAATCGCGCTGACAAAACTGAAGGATTCGTTGAACAATGAATAATCTCTGTACTGACATCGGATACATGAGCCTGAACAAATGGGGAGAGCAACTCTGCGGCGACCGGGTGGAGATCGTCGATCAGGGGGAAAACTCTACCGTTATCGTTCTGGCAGACGGCATGGGCAGCGGGGTGAAAGCCAACATTCTGTCCACGCTGACTTCAAAGATCATTTCCACTATGATGGCCGCCAATATGCGGCTGGAGGACTGCGTATCCACCATTGCCGCCACCCTGCCGGTGTGCGCCGTGCGAGGAGTCGCTTACTCTACCTTCACCATCATTCACATCATTGAAAATGAGGAAGCGGAGATCATTCAGTACGACAATCCTCTGCTGATCCTCATTCGGGACGGTAAATTTGTGGAGATTCCCAGGACCGGCACTGAGATCGAGGGGAAAATGATCTACCGCTCCAGAATACGGCTTCAGGAAAACGATTTCCTGTTTACAATGAGTGACGGCGCGATCCACGCCGGCGTAGGGGAATCTCTGAATTTCGGCTGGGAACGGGAGGACATCATCAAGTTCCTGGAAATGATGTACGACAGCTCCTATACCGCCAAGACCTACGGTACCCTTCTTTTGGAGGAATGCAACCACCTGTACGGGGAAAAGCCGGGAGACGACACTACTGTCTGCACGGTAAAGATACGCAACCGCTCCCAGGTGAACCTGATGATCGGCCCGCCTTCTGATAGAAGGGACGTCAATAAGATGCAGTCTCTGTTCCATTCCAAGGAAGGAAAGCACATCGTCTGCGGCGGCACAACGTCTACCATCACGGCGGAATTTCTTGGAAAGCCCATGATCGCCGATCTGGATTATCTGGACCCCGAGATACCGCCGACTGCCAAGATCGAAGGTGTAGATTTGGTCACGGAGGGCGTTATCACCATCAGCAAGGTGCTGGAATATGCCAAGGATTATCTTAAGGATAATGAAACCTATCGGGATTGGGGCTACAAGCGGGACGGCGCTTCACTGATCGCGCGTATGCTGTTCGAGGAAGCTACGGACATTAATTTCTTTGTGGGCCGGGCTGTGAATCCCGCTCATCAGAACCCTAACCTGCCCATCAACTTTAACATCAAAATGCGCCTCGTGGAAGAACTCAGCGAGTGTTTGAAAAAAATGGGAAAGCGGATCAAGGTCAGCTATTTTTAAGCTTTCGCGGACACGCTCTTTCGCGCTCGAGAAAGGAAAAAGACTATGGCAACAAAGCCTTTACAAGAACGGAAGTTTGACACCAAAGTACAGTATCTGAAATATAAGGTGCTCCGGGAGGTGGCCCGCTGCGCGTTTGAGGACAGGCTGCTGGATACATATACCCGGCTGCCGCAGCTCATCGTCAAGGATAAGCCCACCATGCGCTGCTGCATCTACAAGGAGCGCGCCATTTTGGAGGAGCGTATCCGCCTGGCGCTGGGCGGCGACAAGTCCAACCCCAACGTCATTGAGGTTATCGATATCGCCTGCGACGAATGTCCCGCCAGCGGCTATAAGGTCACCGACGAATGCCGGGGCTGTCTTGCCCACCGCTGTGAAGATGTGTGCCCCAAGGGCGCTATTTCCTTTGATGAAAATCAGAAGGCGCATATTGATAAATCCAAGTGCGTCAACTGCGGCAGGTGTGCTCAGGTCTGCCCTTATGGGGCCATCATCGACCACGAGCGTCCCTGCGAGCGGGCCTGCAAGATAAAGGCCATCAGCATGGGGGAAAGCGGCGCCGCTCACATTGATAACGGCACCTGCATTTCCTGCGGCGCCTGCGTGTACCAGTGCCCCTTTGGCGCCATTGTGGATAAGTCTTTCATTCTGGACGTGGTGGACCTGATCAAAAAGAGCAATAGCAACCAGGATTATAAGCTTTACGCGGTGATCGCGCCCTCTATTTCCAGCCAGTTCACTTACGCGAAGCTGGGCCAGGTGATCTCCGGCATTAAGGAGCTGGGCTTCTTCCACGTTGTGGAGGCGGCTTTGGGCGCGGACATGGTAGCCTATGCCGAATCGAAGGAGCTGGCTGAAAAAGGTTTCCTGACAAGCTCCTGCTGCCCGGCTTTTGTGGACTATGTGGAGAAGAAATTCCCGCAAATGAAGGAGCATGTGTCCCACAACCTGTCTCCCGCCGCCACCATTGCCAAGTACATTAAAGAGACCACGCCCAACGCGAAGATCGTATTTATCGGACCCTGTACAGCAAAGAAAATGGAGTTCCAGAAGGAACACCTGAAGCAGTATATTGACAGCACCATCACCTTTGAAGAATTGCAGGCCCTGTTTGACAGCCGGGATATCGACCTTTCCTCCTTGGAGGAAGACGTGCTGGATAACGCTTCCTATTACGGGCGGATATTTGCCCGCAGCGGCGGCCTTTCCGACGCTGTGGCTCAGGGACTGAAGGAGCAGGAACTTGAGTTTGAGGTGAAACCCGTTGCCTGCGATGGTATTGAAGCCTGCCGCATGGCGCTTTTGAAGGCTTCCAAAAATGTACTGCCCGGGAATTTTATTGAAGGAATGGCCTGTACAGGCGGTTGTATCGGCGGCGCGGGCTGTCTGACCCATGGCGAAAAGAATAAAGCCGATGTGGATAAATACGGCAGAGAAGCGATGGAAAAAACCATCAGCGACGCCATCGGTGTACTGTAAAAGCGGGCTTGCGGTTTCAATCAGCGGTCTTCTTATTAAACATGACAGGAGAGAAATTTATGCGAGCATCTTTTTTCCTGGGAAATGAAACCTTTGAGGCGCGGGAGATCGACCGTCCCCGGGCCGGAAAGGGTGAGATCGTCATTCAGAACATGGTCTGCGGTGTCTGCGGCACAGACGTGCATATCTACCACGGCGAGCCTGGCTCTGCCGACGTGAATCCCCCGGTGGTTCTGGGCCATGAGTATTCCGGCGTTGTGGTGGAAGTGGGGGAGGGCGTCACGTCCTTGAAGCCCGGCGACCACGTGACAGTGGACCCCAATATTTACTGCGGGAAATGCGATTACTGCCGCACGGCCAGGAAGCAGCTCTGCGAAACGATGGAAGCCATCGGCGTTACCCAAAACGGCGGTTTTGAGGAATACAGCGTAGTGCCGGAGACCCAGGCATTCAGACTTTCGCCGGAGCTTCCCTTGGAATTCGGCGCAATGGCTGAGCCCGTTGCCTGCTGCCTCCACGGTATTGACCGCGCGGAGATCCGGGAGGGCGATACTGTCTGCGTTGTGGGCGGCGGCGCCATTGGGCTTATTATGGTGCAGCTTTCCAAGCTGGCCGGAGCTGCGAAGGTTTTCCTCAGTGAGCCCAATGAAAAGCGCAGGGAAGTGGGCCTTCGGCTGGGAGCCGACTGTGCGGTGGACCCCACCGCAAAAGACGCGGCAGCGCCTCTGCTGGAAACCGCCGACGTGGTGATCGAATGCGTGGGGAATCTTCCCGCGGTTCGCAGCGCTTTCCAGTATGCCAAAAAGGGCGCGACCATCGTTCTGTTCAGCGTTCCGAAAGTGGATGCAACCTTCGAGCTGCCCCTGTTTGACGTATATAAAAAGGAACTGACGGTCAAAGGGTCTTTTGTCAACCCCGATACCCACCAGCGGGCAGTGGATTTGCTGAACGCCGGCAAGCTGGATTTCTCGTCCATTATCACCCATCGCTTCCCTCTGGACAAAATGGCGGACGCTATCGCCATGCAGATGAGCGATCAGTCCATTAAGGTCGTGGTTTGCCCGCAGGAGTAAAGATGTGTTTTCCGTTTCAGAATGGATTTGATACCGTTACAGGTACAGAAGTGTCTTTGCGGGTGCTTGAAAAGCGGCAGGGAGACGGCGTTATGCTCCCCTTTTATTATTGGAATATCTGCGCAAACGGAAAAACGGTGGGAAAAATCAGCCTTCGCATCGGAAGAAATTTTCACACCTGGTATAACGGAAACGTAGGATATGAAATAGACAGCCAATACCGGGGCCATCGCTATTCTCAGAAAGCCTGCGAACTGCTTCTGCCCGTTGCAGAATTCCATGGAATGGACGAGCTGCTTCTCACCTGCAAGGAAAGCAATATCGCTTCCCGCAAAATCATTGAAGGCCTGGGAGCAGAACTGCTGGAGATTGCCGAGGTTCCAAGGGAATACTTTGCGTGGAAGGAAGGCATGGAGCGGCAGCGGATTTATTCCCTGCGGCTGGTATGAAAAATCCACTTTCTTAAAGCAGTTTCAATATCATTCCTTCTGGGAAGGCAGAGTTTTTCTGCTTTCCCATTTTTTTGCCGCGAAGCAGGTCAGCAGCCCCATTGCCACACCGAGTACAAGCCCGGCAAGTACGTCGGTGGGCCAGTGGACGAACAGGAAAATTCTGGAAAATCCGATAAGCACCGCCAGGATCAGCGTGGGAATCCCCCATTTTCTGGAATGAAAGCACAGCACCGTGGCGGCGGCAAAGGAGGAGCAGGTATGCCCGGAGGGGAAAGAGAACCCGGAGGGCGGGGAGATCAGCAGGGAAGTATAGGCGGGAAAGGTCTGAAAAGGCCGCTCCCGGCAGACGATATTTTTCAGCAGAAGCTCTCCCAGCAGAAACCCCGCCGCCATAGCGCAGAGCATCAATGCTCCCGATTTCCGGGACTTCTTCAGGCAGAGGAAAGCCACGGCTAATGCGATCCAAATGAGCCCGGATTCTCCCAGATAGGTGATAAAAGGAAATGCGGCGTCGGTCACGGGATTGTGAAACCAGCGCTGTACAAATTCCATTACTGTTCTGTCAAATTCGTTGATCCCAGTCACAATGCGTCCTCCTGTGTGTTTGATTGCTTTGCAATTGTGCATAGACGCAGAATGCGCCCACTGAGTGGAGAAACCGGGGCCGCTTTGCAGCCTTGTGCTTATTGCAAAGCAAAAGGAAACTGCTTGGCGATTCAGAGGTTCTCCGTAATAATCGCTGCGCGATCATTATATCATTAAGCACGGAACGTGCGTTGGTATCATGTGTCCATCGGCCGTTGCAGCGCAGGCGCAAACTGGCCGGGACAAATTTGAATCTGTATAATAGCTGCTTTGCAGCTATTATATCATATCCCGCTCCGGTTAGAAACACATAAAATAGCTTTTTCCAGCGTATAGATGTCCTGAATGACAAAACCGGGAGGACAACAACATGAAGCTTCACAGCGTCAGCTGGCAGGAGGCCGCGGAAAAGCTGGAAACCGACAGCCGGCGCGGACTGAGCAGCGCCGAGGTGCAGAGGCGGCAGAATAGATACGGCAAAAATGAGATCAGGGAAGGAAAGCGCACCAATCTGATCCTGCGGTTTTTGGGCCAGTTTAAAGATTTCATGGTGCTGATCCTGCTGGCCTCAGCGGCGGTTTCCTTCCTCGTTTCCCGCATGCGGGGAGACAATGAGTTTATCGATTCTATTATCATTCTGGCCATCGTGCTGTGCAACGCCGTCATTGGTACGGTCCAGGAGCTGCGGGCCGATAGAGCCATCGAAGCCTTGAAAAAATTGTCTTCTCCCCATGCCAGGGTGCTGCGCGGCGGCAAAAAGGTCACGGTGGAAAGCCGGGAACTGGTTCCTGGCGACGTAGTCTTTCTCAAGGCGGGGGATCTGGTGCCGGCCGACCTTCGCCTGATAAAAAGCGTAGAGCTGAAAGCGGAGGAATCCGCCCTCACTGGGGAATCTGTCCCTACGGAAAAGGAAGCGGAGGCGGTCTGCCCACCGGATGCCGCGCTGGCGGAGCAGAAAAACATGCTGTTTGCCTCTACCGGCGTCGCTTCCGGCGCGGGGGTGGGGATCGTGACCGCCACAGGCATGGATACGGGAATGGGACAGATCGCCAGAATGCTGGACCGGGAGAAAGCGCCGGAAACGCCGTTGCAGCAGAAGCTGAAGCAGACGGGAAAGGTCCTGGGTATCGGCGTGGTGGCGATCTGCGCTATCATCTTTTTGCTGGGCCTGATCCAGCGGGTGGAGCCTCTGGAAATGTTTATGATAGCTATCAGCCTTGGCGTAGCCGCCATTCCGGAGGGCCTTACCGCCGTTGTCACCATTGTCCTTGCCATGGGTATCAAGCGCATGGCCCAGAAGCGGGCCATCGTCCGGCATATGCCGGCGGTGGAAACACTGGGGAGCACCCAGGTCATCTGCTCTGATAAAACGGGCACGCTCACCCAGAATAAAATGACGGTGACGGCCTTTTCCGGCGCGTATGGGGAAGAAAGAATCGACGGCGCCGGAGCCCAGTTTGCAATGCAGCTGGCTGTGCTCTGCAACAATTCTGAAGAGCAGGACGGAAGCATTACCGGCGACCCTACCGAGACCGCTTTTCTCCATGCCTGTCACAGGTCGAAAACGGAACTGGAACGCGATTTTCCACGGGTGGGGGAGATCCCTTTCACCTCCGCCCGGAAGATGATGACCACTGCCCATAGAATGGAGCACGGCTACCGGATTATTGCAAAAGGCGCGCCGGACGTGCTGATTGCCCGGTGCTCTCAGATACGAAAAGGCAGCGCTTCCGCACCGCTCAGCGGTTCCGTAAGGGCAAAGCTTCTGGCGGACAACAGCCGTTTGGCGGCGGGAGCTCTGCGGGTGCTGGCAGTAGCGTATAAAGACGTCTCATCTCTGCCGGCGGACGACAGGGAGACGGAAAGCGGCCTGATCTTCTGCGGGCTGGTGGGCATGGAGGATCCGCCGCGTCCCGGCGTGAAGGCCGCCGTTTCCGAGTGTAAACGCGCGGGGATCATTCCTGTGATGATCACCGGCGACCATGCAGCCACCGCCCTGGCCATTGGAAAGCGTATTGGCATCGCAGAGGACGATTCTACTGTAATGACGGGAGCGGAACTGGACCGCCTGAGCGAGGCGGAATTGAGCACAAAAATATTTGACTACCGGATTTTTGCCCGGGTCACTCCGGAGCACAAGGTGAAGATCGTCAAAGCCTTCCAGCGCAGGGGCATGGTGGTGGCCATGACAGGCGACGGCGTCAACGACGCACCTGCTCTGAAGAGCGCGGACATTGGGTGCGCCATGGGAAAGAACGGAACAGAGGTGGCAAAATCCGCCGCGGACATGGTGCTGACGGACGACGATTTTTCCACCATTGTGGCGGCTGTCCGAGAGGGAAGAGGCATCTACAAAAATATCCGGAAGACCATTCATTTCCTGCTTTCCTGTAACATTGGAGAAATACTGGTGGTCTTCATCGCGTTTCTGCTCCGCGCGCCCACGCCGCTTCTGGCAATTCAGCTTTTGTGGGTCAATCTGGTAACGGATTCCCTGCCCGCTCTGGCTTTGGGGGCCGACCCAATCCGGCAGGACGTGATGCGGGAAGCCCCGCACAAAAAGGACGAGGGCATTTTCGCGGGAGGAATGGGCTTCTCCGTGGCGGTAGAGGGCTGTCTGGTAGGCGCTTTGGCGTTGCTTGCTTATACAATAGGCCGTGTCTTCTTTGACACGGACCCCATGGAACCTTGGATCGGTCGAACAATGGGCTTTGCGGTGCTGAGCCTATCCCAGCTTGTGCACAGCTTTAACATGCGTTCCGAGCATTCCGTTTTAAAGCTGGGAATCTTTTCCAATAAAAAGCTGGCGGCAGCCTGCGCAGTATGCGCGGCCCTGATGGTCAGTGTGATCCTGTTCCCACCCCTGTCTAACCTGTTCAAAACCGCTGCTCTCACCGGCTTTCAGTGGCTGATCGTTCTGCTGCTGTCCCTGTTCCCGCTGGTGGCGGTAGAAGGGGAGAAGCTGCTGCTGGACCATTCCCCAAAAAGTAAAAAGAAAAAAAGAGCTTTGTAAAAAGTAGGACCGCGCCTGAGTGCGCGGTCCTACTGCGCCTGAGTGCGCGGTACTGCTTTTTGCGTGACCATAGGCTGGTCTATTCCCGGTAGTGCGCCTTCATCAGCGCGATTTCCCGCGCGTAGCCTTCCAGCTCGTTGGGGGTTTCCAGATAGAATGGCAGATCCCGCAGGGAGGGGTGGTTCACCACCTGTGTCAAGGCTTCCAGTCCAATTGTGCCATCGCCCAGCTTTTCGTGGCGGTCCTTGTGGCTGCCCAAGGGATTTTTGCTGTCGTTGAGATGAACGGCCCGGAGACGATGCAGCCCGATGATCCGGTCAAATTCTTCCAGTACTTCATCGAGCTTTCCCACAATGTCGTAGCCACCGTCAAAGATATGGCAGGTATCAAGGCAGACGCCCATCTTGTCTGAAAGCTCCACACGGTTTAAAATTTCCCGGAGCTCCTGAAAGCTGCGGCCCACTTCGCTGCCCTTTCCCGCCATTGTTTCCAGCAGGACAGTGGTGGACTGTTCCGGCTTTAAAATATCATTGAGTTGGGCGGCGATCAGCTCAATGCCCTTTTCAGCTCCCTGCTTCACATGGCTGCCGGGGTGAAAATTATACAGGCTGCCGGGCAGCTGTTCCAGTCGGGCCAGGTCGTCCGCCATGGTGTTTTCGGCAAACTCTCGCAGCCCGGGGTCCGCGGCGCAGGCGTTCAGCGTATAGGGCGCATGGGCAAGAATGGGGAACAGGCCATGCTCTGCGGCAAAGCTGCGGTAAGCGGACACGTCCGCAAGATCCAATTCCTTTGCGTTTCCGCCCCGGGGGTTACGGGTGAAAAACTGGAAAGTGTTCGCGCCGATCTCCACCGCCGTTTTTCCCATAGCCAAAAAGCCTTTAGCGCTGGAAAGATGGCAACCGATCTTCAACATAATGCTACTCCTTTTCTTTGCTGGCTTTTTTCCGCTTCCGCCTGGGGCGCGTCAGGGAAAAGCTGTCGGACAGCATAAGCTTTATATCGCCGTCCGGTATGGAGCCGTCCAGTATGATGGTGTTCCAATGGACCTTGTTCATGTGGTAGGCGGGAATCACCGCCGCAAAACGTTTCTGCCAAAAGCCGGTGGCCGCTGGCTCGCACTTCACATTGACCTGCAAACGTCCCTGGTGTTCATAGAGAAACGCAAAGCCCTTTTTGTTGCCCCTGTGCCGCATAACGGTCCAGTTTCCGTCGTCGAAGGGGTAGTCCTCATAGGCGCCGTCTCCCAGAGACAAGCAAAAGTCGATGACGGCCTGCCGGGTGGTCAGTCCTCCTGCATCAGGCATTTCAGCACCTCCAGATCCCTGGTCACCCAGGGCACTTCCGTCTGTCCGAGAGCGGCTTCGTTTTTTCGAACAGCCTCTTCCGGCGTGAGCCATACAGGAGCATATTCATAGTCCTTTTCATAGGGGTCCAGCTCCTGCTGTACCTGCTCCGCGCCGGTGAGGTGGCACAGAAAGTAATGAGAGACCATCTCCGTGATGTCGGCTTCGCCGCCCTTTCTCTTTTCCCACGCCTCGCCCCATTTTTGGAGAGAGCCGCTTTCCAGTTCCCGGCCCGTTTCCTCCCGAATCTCTCGCTTAAGCGCTTCTTCCAGACTTTCTCCCGGCTCCACGCCGCCGCCGGGGAATTTGCAGTCGCCGTATTTTCCGGAGATCAGCAGCAGCTTCCCGCCCTGCAGGATAATGCCCCGTACCGCCGTGCGGTGATAGACGGAGCCGTTTTCCGGGTAGTTTTTCAAATCGATATCAAACCTTTTCACAGGTCGATTCTCCTTCCAGAATGTTGGTGGTGATAAAATCCACACCCCAGCCGATCAGACGCTCGGCGTCTTCCTTTTTGTTTACAGTCCAGCAGTTCACCTTGACGCCTTTGTTGTGAAACTGTTCCACCAGCTCTTGGGTCAGGGCGGGGAAATAAACGTCCAGGTCCATTTTGTCCGCCGCCAGCCGGTCCCAGAGGCCGTCTTGGATCTCCTCTGTCAAAAACTGGCAAGGTTGATGGGGAAGAAGCTTTCGCACCTTCCGAAGGTTTTCATAGTCGAAGGCGATAAAGACCACATGGTCGAGCCAGTTCGCCCTCCTGATCCTGTCAACGATGTCCCGAAGCTCCTGTTCCGTGAATTTTGATTTCAGCTCCAGAATGCAGACCTTTTCGTATCGCTTGCAGATATCCACATATTCCTCCAGAGAGGGGAGATGCAGATCGGCCCGGTCTTTTACCCCAGTGTTTCCGTGAAGCTGTAACTTCCGCAGAGAAGTGAAGGTGGTTTCCTCCACGTTTACGCTGTCACCGCTGACTCGGGCGGTGTTGTCGTCGTGGAGGAGAATGAAATTGCCGTCTCCGGTACGGTGAACGTCCGTTTCAATACCAAAATAGCTGTGGTTCCCGGCGGCCACAAATGCCGCGCAGGTGTTCTCCATTTCCAGACCGCTCAAACCTCGGTGGGCGATCATCAGGGTACACCCGGATCTTACTTTGACAGTGTTCATATTGAAGACTCCTTTGCCAGAAGATTTAAGTTCGGCGCGGCTTCAGTTCCCCGCCGTTTTTTCAGGTTTTTCAAATAGGTCGTGGATTTTTCCAATGCTGCGACCGTCTTTGTTTCCAGAACGCACCTGGCGCTTCGGGAAGCGGCCACGGCAAGTCTTTCTGCAAGGTCGATCTCGCCGTCTCCGAGAGCAAGGTGATTCCGCCCGGGTCGCTCGGTACCGTCATGGATATGAAAATGCCGCAGATGGTCGGAATGTTCCGCCAAAAACGGAACGTCCGTTTCTCCTGCCGCCTTTGAGTGGCCGATGTCCCAGGTCAGGCCGAATTTCGGGCTTTCCAGCAGGTATTCCAGCGCCTTTTTCTCATACGTGCGAAACCCGTCCGTGTTTTCAATGGAAACCACGATAGGTAAGTCGCCGATCCATTCCTCGCAAAGCGCCCGGAATTTTACGAAGGAATGAAAATAGACTTCAAAATCTCTGTCGTACAGCTGTACTTTTCTGTCCGGAAGAGTGATGTAGGTCCCGTGGTTCATGTGCATGTTGACAATAAAGGGTTGACTTGTGTCTCCATACCGGTCCCGTAGGGGCAGCAGCTTTTTGGCCGCAGCAAGGGTCCTCTTTACCGTTTCCAGATATGCTCCGGCTACCAGGGGATTGAAATCCGCGATATTGAGCGTTTCGTCTAAATGAATGGTATAATACAGCCCTGCTTTATCTGCCGCTCTGTAAAACCCGTCCGTCTGTTCCAGCCTGTCGGTTTGATACTCTGGGAAATTCATGTTCAGCTCAATAAACCGCAGCCCCAGCCTTTTGCACAGCTGGATATTGTCTTCCAGCGTGTTGTTTTCAATCAAAGTCGGCATGCCGAATTCCATCTTAATGCCTCCCAAAAACGCGGCGCCAGCGCGCGGATTAGTTTATGAACGACTTTACTTTTTCCAGTAGCTCCGGCTGGATTTCCGGATAGGTCCAGTTTGCCGGAGGCTCGTCCAGAAGAAAAGTCTCTTCGATCTCATAGCAAAGCTCTTGCTTTCGCTGGAAAATCTCGGCGAAATACAGCATGCCAAAGCTTTCCGGGCCGCCGTCCTTTTTTACAGAGTAAACGCAGACCGGCTTTATATCATATTTTACAGCGCCCGTTTCCTCGTAAAGCTCCCGCTTTGCCGCTGAAAGGATATCCTCGCCCGCTTCCCTGTGCCCGCCCGGCAGTTCCAGTGTGCTTCTGCTTTTGTGCTTGCAGAAGATCCATTTCCCGTCCGCTCTCGCCGCGATGACCGCAAATTTCAGATTCTTGTCGTCGGTATGCGTATAAAACTCTACTCCTGTCACTTTTTATCCCTCCCTGAAGCTGCGTCCGCCTTTAGTTCTAGTGGAAGATATCAGCCTTGTTCCAACTCGAAATGCTCCGCAAGCACTTTCAGCGTTTCCTCCCGGGTGTCTTTACCGTCATCACTTCTCACCACCGCGAAAAACCCGCTGCCCGCGAAGGAATCATAATGCTTTTGGCTGTTGACCCTTGCAATGCAGTCCTTGAAATTCTGAAGCGTTTTTTCGGGCTCTGGGCATTTTGCGATTTCCGACAGCAGGAGCTGTTTTTCCTCATCGTCCCGGTCAAAAAAGCGCTCCACCGACAGGGACTGGGGCGAGAGCATAACAGCCACATGCCGGTAATCGGATATCCTTTTCAGGATATCACAGGGGATATTGGTATCCACAATGACTCTGCCCGCGGCCGACCGCTTTATCAGCTCCGCAATTTCAAAGTCGGTAACTTCCCGGGAAGTCCCGTTGTACCAGCGCTCATATTCGTCCGGTGTGCGGTTCACATATTCCGCCCAGCCTGTTTTTGAATTGAAATAGGACAAATCAGGCTGCCGCTCCGGGGTGACGACGGACAAAATCTCGTCCATGTTGTAATTCTCTTCACAATGGACCATGCCGTACCTCTGCGCCAGCATGCCGCACATGGTGGATTTCCCCGCGTACGCAGTGCCGGTGATGAAATAGCAGTTTCTCAAGTAGTGCTTCAGCACGTTGTCTTGGATTTCCATGATACCTCCGCCAAACGCTTATTTAACGATTTTTCTGTTCCCAAAATACTGCGTCAGGATTAAAACCAGAGCGCTGCATGCGAAAACTCCGTCCAGAATTCCCGCCGGCAGCATAAACATCATCAAAGCCATCGTCAGTACACAATTTATGACTGACAGAACAAGTCCCCACAGCCTGTTTTTCCATAAGCCGGCCGCTCCTATCATCCTCATAACGCCATAGATGGCGCCCATAACGAGCATCAAATTCATATGCTCCATAAAATAGGGCACGATGAAGGAAAAGTATTGGCTCACGTCAAAGCTATCGGTTCCAACAATGAAAATCGGGACAAGGCATAAACAGCCTCCCACTTCCATGACCGCTCCGTGTATAAACATCAATACAGCCGCGATTTTATATTTTTTCATGGACTTCATTCCCTCCACAAATTACAGGTTTTTTCCGAGACATCAAAACCACCGTTTCCACATGGGCCGTGCCGGGGAACATGTCTACCGGCGCGGCCTCTGCCGGGGGATAGCCCAGTTCAGCGAAGCGCTTTAAGTCCCTTGCCAGGGTAGCGGGGTCGCAGGAAACATATACGATTCTCTCCGGCCCAAACGCCGCCGACGTTTCAATCAGTTCCGGGCAGCAGCCCTTCCGGGGCGGGTCCAGCACGATCACATTCGGACGCTCGCCCCGGCGTTTCAGCTCCGTTGCCGCTTCTGCCGCGTCCCCGCAGAGAAATTCGGCGTTCTCTATCCCGTTCAATTCCGCGTTCTGCCGGGCGTTTTCCACGGCTTCCGGGACGATTTCCACGCCAATGACTTTCTTTGCCTGCTTCGCCATAGAAAGTCCGATGGTCCCCGCGCCGCAGTATAAGTCCAGCAGGATTTCCCACCCGGTCAGCCCGGCGTATTCCGCCGCCTTTTCATAGAGCCGTTCCGCCTGGGTGCGGTTCACCTGGTAAAAGGAAAGCGGGGAGAGCTGGAAGCTGAGGCCGCACAGCTCGTCCCTGATGGTATCCGCTCCCCAGACCGTTCGGCATTTTGGCCCCAGGGCTACGTTGGTTTTTTCACGGTTCTGGTTTATCACCACGCTTTTCAGCCCCGGAACGGCTTCCCGCAGGGCGGAAACCAGCTCCGGCTCGTGATGCAGCCCATTGCCGTTTACCACCACGCAGGCCATTACTTCTCCGGTTTTTTCAGCTTTGCGGAGATAAAGCCGGCGCATGCGCCCGGTGTGGGCAGTCTCATCGTAAACCGGGTCGCCGTACTGTTTTTCCCATTCCCGGAAAGCGGTCATGGCGGCGTTCATTTCCTCCGGCTGCAAACGGCAGCTTTCACAGTCGACGATTCGATGGGAATTGACGGCGTAAAAACCCATAGCGAGTGTGCCGTCCTTTTTTGTCCCTAGGGGAATCAGGGCCTTGTTGCGGTAGCCGTTCCGGCTTTCCGCGCCTAAAACGGGAAGAAGGGGCAGGTCCGGAAAGCCGCCTATCCGGCTCAGAGCGTCCCGCACCCGCTCCCATTTGATCCGCTTCTCTGCCTCGTAGGTGATGTGCCGGTAACAGCAGCCGCCGCATTGGGAAAAGACCGGGCAATCCGGCTCCACTCTGTCCGGAGAGGGGGAGAGAAGTTCCTCCAGCCGCCCGTAGGCAAAGTTTTTCAGTACCTTGACGATTCTGACCTGCGCCGTGTCTCCGGGCGCAGTCAGGGGGACAAAAACCGCCATGCCTTCATAGCGGCCCACGCCCATACCCTCGGCAGTCATGCCTGTGAGGGAAAGCTCTATGAGGTCATTCTTTTTCAAATTCATGGCAAGAAAACGCTCCCTGTGGTGATTTTCAATATATTATACTATGGTTTCTTCTGAAATACAAGAAAGTTCCCTCTGCCCGGACGGTCATGGTTGTGCTAATTTGATAAAAACAGTTTTTTCGTGAAAAAGTGATTATGAAAAAGGTAGATTATCGGGCAAAAGATTGACAGAAAACAGCATGAAGGCTATAATGTACCTATAGTAAAGCTTTCGAGTTTTGCGGTGCGAACCGCATTTTTCATTACAACTCCTCCCCAAAAGAAGGAAAAGAGCCGGACTTTTTGTCCGGTTCTTTTCCTTTGTCCCGGGTTTTGAAAATCACGTTCGCCTTCGGGACGGAATGTGCCGGCTTTTTACAAAAGGGTTGCTTCTGCTTCGATTCTGTGGCATAATTTTACTATATGTAGAAATGGAAGAGAGGGGAAAATCTCTGATGAAACGGCGGAAAAGAAAAAGGCAGAAGGGGTTGATACGGCGGTTTCTTCCGTATTTCAAAAATTACCTTCCCATTGTGTTTTTTGATCTGTTTTGCGCGGCGCTTACCACGGTCTGTGAGCTGACGCTTCCCATGCTTGTCCGGTATATTACCGACATGGGGATCAATGACCTTGCAGCCCTTACTCTAGAGCTGGTTCTAAAGATCGGCACTTTGTACCTGATTCTGTGCATCATAGACGCGGGTGCCACATTCTTTCGGGCGTCTATCGGGCACATTATGGGCGCTAAAATGGAAACGGACATGCGTTCCGACCTGTTTAACCATTTGCAGGAGCTGTCCTTCCAGTATTTTGACAATACCAAGGTGGGGCAGATCATGTCCCGGATCACCTCCGACTTGTTTGATGTGACGGAATTTGCCCACCACTGCCCGGAAGAGCTTTTCATGGCCGCCATTAAAATCATCGGCGCATTTGTCATTCTATGCGGACTCAACGTCCCTCTGACCCTCATCGTTTTTTCTGTGGTGCCTTTTATGGTGCTGGCCGCCGCCTATTTCAATTTAAAAATGCGGGACCAGTTCCGCAGCCAGAGAAAGCAGATCGGCGAAATAAACGCACAGGTGGAGGACAGCCTTCTGGGGGTGCGCGTGGTCAAGTCCTTTGCAAACGAGGGCCTGGAAACGGAAAAATTCGAGCAGGGAAACCACACGTTTTACAGTATCAAGCGCAAGCGGTATTATCTGATGGGCGGCTTTGAGGCCTCCAACCGCATGTTCGACGGCCTGATGCACTTCCTGGTGCTGCTTGTGGGCGCGATCTTTATGATAAACGGCCAGATCCGGCCGGCAGACCTGGTGGCCTATATGCTCTATGTGGGAACGCTTATCGCCTCGATCCGGCAGCTGGTGCAGTTTGCGGAGCAGTTTCAGCAGGGTATGACCGGCATAGAACGTTTTTTCCAGATCATGGACGCTGACGCGGATATTTTTGACGAGGAGGGCGCTCAGCCCCTTCAAATCAAGGCGGGGGACGTGACCTTTGAAAACGTCAGCTTTCATTACACTGAGAACGGAAGCGAGGTGCTGTCGGAGATCAACCTGCATGTAAACGCCGGTGAAAATGTGGCGCTGGTGGGCCCCTCCGGCGGCGGCAAAACCACCCTGTGCAATCTGATCCCCCGGTTTTACGATGTGACTTCGGGCCGGGTGCTCATCGATGGGCAGGACGTGCGTTCCGTCACGCTGAAATCCCTCCGCTCGCAGATCGGCTTTGTGCAGCAGGACGTGTATCTTTTCTCCGGCAGTGTGTTTCAGAATATTGAGTACGGCCGCCCCGGCGCTTCTCGGCAGGAAGTGGAGGCCGCTGCCATACAGGCGGGCGCTCACGAGTTCATCATGGAGCTGCAAAATGGATATGATACTTATGTAGGCGAACGGGGCGTCATGCTTTCCGGCGGCCAGAAGCAGCGCATCAGTATTGCCCGGGCGTTCCTGAAGAACCCGCCCATTCTCATTCTGGACGAAGCTACCAGCGCTCTGGATAACGAAAGCGAAAAGATCGTGCAGGCGTCGCTGGAAAAGCTTTCCAAGGGGCGCACCACCTTCACCATCGCCCATCGGCTCACCACGGTCAAAAATGCATCCGTCATTCTGGTGCTCACCGACCAGGGTATCGTGGAGAAGGGGACCCACCGGGAGCTGATGGAAAAGAAGGGCGTATATTACCGGCTTTACAGCAGCTATTCCGACGATTTTACCATACAGCCCGAAGCAATCGGGAGAGACAGGAGTGTTGAGGATTGAATCAGATGCAGTTTTTTCAGTCGATTTCGGGAAAGTCCGTAGCTTTCTGCGGCGTTGGACGCAGTCACATGCCGCTGATAGGGCTTTTTCAGCAAAAAGGAGCCATAGTTTCCGTCAGAGACAAGCGGACCCTTGAGGCGCTGGGGGCCGACGGAGAGAAGCTAAAGGCCCTGGGCGTAAAGCTGGTTCTTGGAGATGACTATCTGCGAGATCTCAACGAGGATATCATCTTCCGCACCCCCGGCATGAAATATTTTCTGCCGGAGCTGACGGAAGCCAGGGCGAGGGGAGCTGCTGTCACCAGCGAGATGGAGGTCTTTTTCAAGCTCTGCCCCTGTAAAACTTACGCCGTTACCGGCAGCGACGGCAAAACCACCACCACCACTATTATCTCCGAATTTTTAAAAGCGGCGGGGAAAACCGTTCACCTCGGGGGAAATATCGGCAAGCCCCTGCTGCCGGAGATCGACAGCATAAAAGAGTCGGACTGCGCCGTGGCGGAGCTTTCCAGCTTCCAGCTTACCTCCATGCGGGAAAGCCCGGACGTAGCCGTGGTCACAAACCTTTCTCCCAATCATTTGGACGTGCACAAGGATATGCAGGAATATATCGATGCCAAGAAAAACGTTTTTCTGCACCAGGACGCTTTTTCCCGGACGGTCCTCAACGCAGATAACGGGGTCACGGCGGGCTTTGCACCGCTGACCCGGGGAGATACCTGGCTGTTCAGCAGGAAAGAAAAACCGGCAAGAGGCGTGTGGTGCGATGGTGAAAGCATCTTTGTAAACGGGGAAAGGCTTTTAGATGTATCCGACATTAAGATTCCCGGCTGGCACAATGTGGAAAACTATATGGCCGCCATTGCCGCCGTGTGGGGAGACGTCCCGCCCGAATGTATCCGGAAGGTGGCGGGAGAGTTTGGCGGCGTGGAGCACAGGGCGGAATTTGTCCGGGAATTTGAAGGCGTAAAATATTATAACGATTCTATCGCCAGCAGTCCTACCCGCACCATTTCCGGTACTCTGTCCCTGTATGACCGGAAAATCATTCTCATCTGCGGGGGCTATGACAAGCATATCCCATACGAGCCCCTGGGCCCGGTCATCTGCGATAAGGTGAAAATCCTGATCGTGATGGGCGATACCGGCCCCAAGATCGAAGAAGCAGTGCGCAAAGCGCCCAATTTTAAAGAAGGAGAGCTGAAAATCCTGCGTGTAAAGAGCATGGAAGAGGCAGTAGCGGCTGTCCGGAAGGAAGGAAAGCCCGGGGATATCGCGTCTTTGTCTCCGGCCTCGGCTGCCTTTGACCTGTATCCCAATTTTGAGATGCGGGGCCGGCATTTCAAAGAACTGGTCAACCGGCTTTCGCAGTCGTGAAGAGTAAGAGGTAAATCAAGCATCGGAAAGGAAGAAATTGAATCGGAATGAGATATGAAAAAAATAAAGCGCGGAATTTCGGACCCCGACGGGAAAACGGCGGCAGCGCCGGAGGAAGGCGGTTCACGATGGAGGAGCCCTACGAGCTGCCCAGCACCGCAAAGACCTTGGAGGAAAAGCTGATCGTAGCAGCCCTGAAGCGCTGCGGCGGAGACGGCGTGCCCATGAGATCGCTGCGGCGGGAAGCTGGGATCCGGAATGAAAACGATTTTGAAAATTCGCTTCGCGATCTGGAAGAAAGCGGAGAGGTGAAGATTGATAAAGACCAGTGGGTGAAGCTCCTTTCCCATACCGGCGATGTGGAGGCTACCCTGGTTTCCCTGGCGGAGCGTTTCGGTTTTGCCAAGCCAAAGCTGGGCACGGAGGATATTTTTATTCCCGGCAGCGCGTTAAACGGCGCGTTTGTCGGTGATGAAGTGATTCTCACAGATCTGCGCAAGGGGGACAAGGGCCCAAGCGGTAGAGTAAAACGCGTTGTACGCCGGGGGACGGACGCCCTTACAGGCACCGTCCATATCGATGAGAACGGAGCAAGGGTCACACCGGACAGCGCGGTGCGGTACGACATGGAAATTTCTCCTTCGCTCCTGCACGGCGCGAAAGACGGCGACAAGGTGCTGATAGACCCCAAATGCGACTACCGCGGCGAGTGGAAAGCGGCGGAGGTAAAGGCTGTATACGGAAGCGGCGACAGGGCCAGAGTCTGTGCCGACGCCATTATTGAGCGCTGTGGTATCCCTGTGGAATTCCCCGAAGAGGCGCTCCGTGAGGCGGAGGAAATTTCAAGGCAGACCGTCACCCAGGCCGACGTGGACAGCCGGCTGGACCTGCGGGACGAGCCGGTTTTCACCATAGACAGCGCCAGCGCCAAGGACCTGGACGACGCCATTTCCGTACTGAAAACCGGAGACGGCTATTCCCTGGGCGTTCACATTGCCGATGTTTCCCACTATGTCAGGGCCGGAAGCGCCATCGACCGGGAGGCGTTCCGCAGGGGGACCTCCGTCTATTTTGCGGACCGTGTGATCCCCATGCTGCCGGAAGCCCTGTCAAACGGCGTGTGCTCCCTGAATGCCGGCACGGACAAGCTGACCTTCTCCGCCCTGATCGATTTTGACCGCGAAGGGACCATAACGGACTGCATCTTCCGCAAGACCGTGATCAATTCCAAGGTGCGGGGCGTGTATTCCGAGGTCAATGAGATCCTGGCGGACACGGCTTCCCCGGCGCTTCTGAAAAAATACGAGCCCGTACAGGAAAGCCTGTCGGCCGCCAAGGAGCTGGCGGACATTCTAAGGCGCAACGCTGCCAAAAGAGGGGAAATGAACCTTTCCAGCGATGAAACAGAATTTGTGCTGGACGAAAACGGCGTGTGCGTCGATCTGCTCCCGCGCACCACCGGTCAGGCGGAGGAGCTGGTGGAGCAGATGATGATCGCCGCCAATATCGCCGCCGCAAAAACGGCCCTGAAAGCCGAGATTCCCTTTTTGTACCGGATTCACGAAAAGCCGCTGCCCGACCGGGTGGAGGAGCTCTACGAGCTTCTTGACAGGCTCGGCGTTCCCTGCGGGGAGCTGAAAAAGGGAAATCCCAGCGCTATGGATTTTTCCACGGTTTTAAGCCGTGTCGCAGGCGGGCCGAGAGAGTCCGTTGTCAATCAGCGCATTCTGCGCACGATGGAAAAGGCGCGGTACGCCGACCGGGAGCTGGGCCATTTCGGACTGGCGCTGGAGGAATACAGCCACTTCACTTCTCCGATCCGTCGCTATCCCGATACCTCGATCCACCGCATTTTAAGCGATCTGGCGGCGGGGGAAAGCAAGGAAAAGCTTCTTAAAAAATATCGTACCTTTGCGAAGGAATCAGCGGCGGAATCCTCAAAAAACGAAGTCCGGGCCGTTACTGGGGAACGCGCCGCAGAGGACTGCTACACGGCGGAATATATGCGGGCCCATCTGGGCGAACGCCATGTGGGCGTCATCAGTGGTGTAACGCCCAAAGGCATTTTTGTGAAGCTCCAAAACAACGCCGAAGGCTTTGTGAGCCTCAATGATTTTGAGGACCGTGAGTTTGAGTTCGACGGGGAGATCGCCCATAGAGATATCCGCTCCGGCAGAGTCTTGATGATGGGGGAGGAGATCGGCATCATCGTAGCCGCCGCAGACGTGGCCACAGGCCGCATTGATTTCGTGCCCCAGGAGCCGTAAGCGCATAAGCGGCGTGATTTTTTCATAAGCATATACCAGTTGGGACAAATTCCCGGAGGTCGAGATCGGGAAGGAAAGGAACCGCTGGGATTATGAAAAACTTTTTGATTTCCGCTCTGCTGGGCTTTCTTGCCCTGGCCCTGCTCAACCTGTGCGCTCCCTATACCGGGGTCGTCCTGCCGGTGAGCCGCTTGAGTATCGCGGTCTCCGGGCTGCTGGGCATTCCGGGTGTGATCTTGATGGTCCTTTTGAATACGGTGCTCTAAAACGTGCGCCTGTTCGTGAAAAATGAGAGGAGAATGAAAATGTTCTTGATCAACGCAAGGTATCTCAACGGTGATTTTCAATTCGTTTCCGGCGATCTGGAGTTGGAAAACGGTAAAATCAGGCGGGTAGGAGAGCGTCTTCCCTACGGCGCGGAGGACATGGTCGTGGACTGCAGCGGGTATACCGTTGTCCCCGGCTTTGTGGACGTACACATTCACGGCTGCGATGGAGCCGATACCTGCGACGGGGCCCGGGAAGCCATCGATACAATGGCCAGATTCCTGATTCAGAAGGGTGTGACTTCCTTTTGTCCCACCACCATGACCACGGACAGGGAAGTGATCGAGGCCGCCCTGCTGGCCGCGAAAGACTGTACGGAGCGCCCTGCCGAAGATGGGGCCAGAGTGGTGGGCGTAAACATGGAGGGGCCTTTTATCTCCAAAGAAAAGAAGGGGGCCCAGCGGGCGGAGGCGATCCTGCCTCCGGATATAGAGCTGTTCCGGCATTTTTACAAGCTGAGTGGTGAAAATGTGAAGCTGATCGATATTGCGCCCGAGCAGCCCGGAGGCTATGGATTTATCGAACAGGCAAAGGAGCTGTGCGCCGTTTCCATTGCCCATACCACTGCTGGGTACGATGAGGCCCGAAAAGCCTTTGACTGCGGGATCACCCACGCCACCCACCTGTTCAACGCCATGTCCGGCCTGAACCACAGGAACCCCGGCGTGGTGGGCGCAGTGTTCGATGACGGCCGCGTTCTGGCGGAGATCATTTGTGACGGGCTGCATATCCACCCAGCAGTGCTGCGCGCCGCTTTTAATGTGTTGGGGGACAGGGCGCTCATCATCAGCGATTCCATGCGCGCCAACGGTCTGCCGGAGGGGGAGGCTTTCGACCTAGGCGGCCAACTGGTGACGGTGAAGAACGGCAAGGCGACATTGGAGGACGGCACTATCGCGGGTTCCGTTACCAATCTGCACCAGGAAATCAAAAATCTTGTGAAATTCGGCATTCCCCTGGAACAGGCGGTGAAGGCCGCCACCCTGATCCCCGCAAGGTCTATCGGGCTGGAAAATGAGATTGGCAGCATCGAAGAAGGAAAACGGGCGGACCTTGTCGTGCTGGACGATGCCCTGGAGATCGTAGGCGTGTATCATTAAACTCTCGAAGTTCCCATTTCAAAATGCGAATAAGGCAGCAAAGCCGCAGAAATTTTCAGAAATTTCTGCGGCTTTCGTATTTGTGATTCACGATGAATTTTTGAGAAGACTTATTCGACAGGGAGAGGCTGAAGTGAGCCTGATGGTACGGTATAATCCTCATATTTGCTCATGTCGTATTTAAATGCGCTGCGGGTCACGGGAAAATCAATAGAAATTTCGGAAACCACCATGGAAGAAACAACCTTCTCGTCCTCATCTCTGGCTTCCAGTTTCAAAAGAATACCGGTTGTCTTATCCACATACATCATAAAATTGACCGCTCCAATTTGAGCAGAGTAGCTGTCGTTTACAATTCCCTTAATAAAATAACAACTGCGATTGCAGTAATCAACTTCACCCGCCGCTTCCCACAATTCCTTATCCATCAGGTAGGCAAACGCAGATACTTGGGGGAGTAGACATTCGCCTGCCATATCGGCATTGGTTGGGTTTCCTCTGTAGCGATAATGCGGCTCGCCGTTTTCATCGATATAATACCGCTCATCTATCCCGGGCCATTCTTCAGACAAGGTACGCCTTTTTACAACACCGCTAATTGTCTGAACAGTACGATCCAAGTTATTATATTGGCGTACCACTTTTCCATCAGAGTAGGTTTCGTACGCTTCGTTTGTGTCTGCACTTCTTGTCTGCACGAAATTATCCGAGCACACCTGGTGAGAAATACCCGTATCAAGGTTAGTCTCAATGGTGTAGTTCTGCGCTACATCAGAGCTTGGGAAAATTGCGGAAAAACTTACCTTTGCTGTGGTAAAATAATCCATGCTATTTAGCATTTTATAGACAATTTCATCCTGAGTTGTCGGGAAGGAAGTAGGAACAGGGACAGAAGAAGATATATCGCTGTTCTCCTTCTTCTGTTTGTGGCCTTGCTCCGCATTCAAAACCGCATTACGTGTAGAAACGACTTCAGTTTCATTTGATTGAATCGGCCGTTCAAAGGTCTCAGACGAAGCTCCAACATAAGCATAAGCCGACATTCCAGCAGCAGCAACAACTGTAAAAATTAGAAAGATACCAAGGACTTTTTTCATGCTTTTTCTCCTTCCTTCGTACAAATTAATTCGTATAATAGACGGTTGCCTCTACCCAGTCTGCTCCACAAGTATAGGAGGACCCGCGAGTTGATGGGTCTAAACAAAAACCTGAAACACCATTACTGTTGTTTGGATAGAAAGAAGCCCACTCCGTTTTAGGAAAATCGGTCCATCCGGCAGGGGCCGTATCCTGGTTAACCTGTCCACAGAGCACGCTATATAAATTTGAAACTTTTGCATAATACCTCGCCGCGGGGTCATTAAATGACGAATGATAAAGCCAAACACTGAGCGTGACACCGACTTTACCGTAGCCGCCAATACGATTGAAAAGCCACTGATATTCTTTCTGCCCTCCTCCAGAAGTGAGGGTGCATGGCGTAATTAGCCCCTCGCCGTACTTTAGATTATCGCTACGGACTTTCGTCCAAGTTCCGATAGAAGAGTTGCTATTTCCTTGAGCATCGTCATCATCAACTCCTATATATTTGCTGGCAGCGCTAGCTGATACTGCGTTGCACAGAAGGGCAATTGCCAAAACTAATGAAACAAAGCATCTGAAACGATCCCTTTTTTTCATTTTCATTTACCTCCTTGTTGTGTCTGAGAGAATGCATGGGCGTGTTGGATTGCGTTATGACGGAACATTCTAAAGAGCTTTGTATTTCACAGTGGCCACTGCTAGTACCATTACTACAAAAGATCGTCTTTTCAAATCAAGCATTTTACTCAGATTTTTCTTTGACATGGAAAAACAGTTGCATTTTTTTGCTTTATCATATTAATTCATTGTAAGAAAAGGCTGCGGTTGGCAGAGTGCCCTAAAATCATCATGAAACAAAGCAGAACACCATATGAAAAGAAATACTGGTTTACTTTTTATGCTTTATAACTGCAAGTGATTTTTTGTGGAGATTTTGCATCATCAGAAATTGTTTTATAGAGAAACTATATTTTTTAGTGTATGTTGTTAGTGTATCAGAAAACAAATAGTTTGTCAATAATATATTTTTAGAAATGTGCGTTATATTTTTTCACATAGATGAACTAAATCGCAAAATGAAATAAAATTGAAGCAAATTATGAGTGCTGATGCGCTTAAGCAAGAGTGTTTGGATTTGTTAGTGTTCCTTCTGCTTCAGGTCTCTGACATGTATAGATACGATGTTGTTTCGCAAATTGGTAAACGCAGCAGCGGGATTCGTTTGTGCGCGAAGGTTCCGTTTAGCCTTTTCTTTACAGACTCGCTGATGAAGACCGTATTTCCAGCTGCCAAATGACTATACCTTCAAAAGAATGGGTGAGAGAGACCGCACGTGATGTATCACATTAAAAATACAGACAGCAAAGGTAAACAGGCAAAAAAGGACAGCCGCACGTGAGCGGCTGCCCGTGATGGTGATGCGGTGCGCTTTTTCAATATACTCACCATCTTGTTGAAAACATATGTTAAATTTATTATAGCAGAAAACGGGGGGGTGTCAAGGAGAGGGCGGCAGGAGCGTCAGGAAAGGTGCAAAAAAGCGGCGGAGCGCTCCGCCGCTTTTGCTATGCCATTATGAGGGTCGCTTACTTGAAGATCAGCATATTATTGAGCCTTCTATCCTGGGGACCGCGAAGCCACTGGCCGTCCACGTACACATTAGTGGAACCGCCGCCGTCGAAGTTGATGGCATCGGTGCAGTTAAAGCTCCTCATAATTTTGGAAAGCTGGGCAAGGTTTGTATAGGCGGTCACGATCACCAGCCGCCCGTCAGCCTTGATCCCGATACACGCCCGCAGCGCATCGTAGCTTGTGATGTTGGGGTCGGTAAAGCCCTCCGCCCGGTAAGTGGACGAGTCGCCATAGGGAGCCCGGTCCTTTACGATCCGGGGACCCGCGCCAATGGAAAGATCAATATCCTGGGTGGAAGCGCCATCGTAATACCGCTCGATATCCAGCACGTCGCCTACTTTGCAGGAGTCGAAGAAATCTCCCTCGTATTCCCGACGGGCGCGCTGGGCCAGTACATATCCCGTTTCCGGGATCGGGACGTCACTGTCATGGGCGATGGAAAGGATCGTTCCATCTTCCGCCAGCGTCACTGCGTCCTTGGCGGTAAAGGCGAGATTGTGGCCCCAGTCCCTTGTAAAGAGGATACGAGCGGCGTCCGTGGGCCTGCTGGGCCATCGATTGACGACAACGCCTTTCAAAACGCTGTCTGTGCCGTTTTCCTTGTGAAGGGTTATGGTATGCTGGGTCGTGAAATTCTCAATAGAAAAATGCCCGGAGGAATCCATAGCAAAGGCGGATTTTGCCGGCGCGTAGAAATCCGACACCGTGATGACCCGGCCTTCCTTGATCAGCGTGCCAATGGGCAGGTAGGAATCCATATCGAAGAAAGCGGCGTTTACGGCGATCACCGCGCCGGAACGTTTTACCATGGACGAGGGAGACTCGCTGCCGTCCACCATATCCCGGCCCATGACCAGATCCGCGATATAGGCGGAGGGGTCAAAATCCACGGCTCGCACAGGCGTGTTGAACACCCGCTTGCGAATGATGGTATAATGCCCATTCTGACATTTGTTCAGGAAGTTGGAATAGAGGGAAGCGGCTTCCGCCCTGGTGGCGGGGTTTTTGGGCCGGAAGGTGTTGTCTTCGTAACCGCCGATCACGCCGGCGCGCTGGCAGACCCGGACGCTGGCGGCGGCAAATTTAGAAATGGAGTTGTTATCCGCAAAGGCGGCAGCTCCTCTCACAGGGCTCATCGGCCGGCCGGTAGCCCTGGCAAAATTTGTCACCATAACCGCCATTTCCTCGCGTGTCACCGGCCTGTCCGGACGGAATGTTTTGTCTTCGTAACCGCTGACAACGCCGGCTTCAACGGCCCAGTTTACAAACCGGGTGGACCAGTGCCCTGCAGCCATGTCCTTGAAGCTGCTTTTGTAATTATACTGCCGCAGATCTCCTTCGGACAGGACGGTTTGCGCCAGCATGGTGGTAAAAGCGCCTCTTGTCAGGTTAGAGCGGGGAGAAAAAGTCGTAGGGGTAACGCCCTGAATGATCCCCTTGTCTACCAGATCATATACATAGTTCCGATACCAGGCGCCGCTGGGAACATCTGTAAAATTAGCGGCCTGAGCAGGCTGCGGCAGTCCAACGCAGAGAAGCGCCGCGGCCAGCAGGATCGATAAAATCTTTTTTCTGCTTTTCTTCAAAGAAATACCCCCTTGTTTCACATAACTTTACATAATATACCACCTTCTGAGGGAAAAGTCCACCCTAATACAGGGATTCTGAAAAAAAGCGGGAATAGTGTTTGCATTTTTTCTGTTTTTCCTATAGTATATATGTGTACCAAAATTTTGCTTTGGAGGGTATTTTTATGATTTGTCCCAGATGCGGCCGGGAAATTCCCGATGGCGCGGTGTGCCCCTGTTCCGGCGGAGAACAGCTGCTTTCCAGTAACCCCGCGCTCAACGTACTTAAAAAGCTGGGATCGTCGCCTTTGTTCCTGACGGCGGTGATTCTCTATTCCGCTACTATTGTACTGTCCATTTTCGCTTTGATATCCGCCCCTGCTTCTTTCGATTATGTTTACGATATGCTGGAAAATTCCGGCATGGACTACACGACGCTTTATCCCATGATCTCTGTTTCCACAAGCGGAAGCGTGGCCGGGGCGATCGTCGCGTCCATTCCCCAGGTTCTGATTTGCATTGGTATGTGGCTTTTTTATGTTACCTGCCGTGACCAGCGGACTGGAAACATCTCCACTGCGGGTCTGACCATGTGCAAGGTCATGCTCATAATTGCCCTTGTGATAGGCTGCATCATGGCGGCCTTAGTTGCGATTCTGGCCGTTGTCGTCGGCGCTGCCGGAGGCCTTGCTTATTCCTATTATGATTCCGACCTTGGCGGCAGCATCGCGGTGATACTTGGAATTTGCATGGTTGTTATTGTGGCCGTATTGGCGCTGATAATCGCTTTCTATGCCAGCGCTGTGAGGACGGTCAACCGCGTTAAAAACTGCGCTGTGACCGGTATCCCCGAATACCGGATCTCCGGCTTTTTGACGGCAATGCTGTGGATCGGTGGTATTCTTTCCTGTATCACAGGTTTTGGAATGATGTTTGCGTCTTTCCTTTCCGGACTTGGCGAGCTGTCGGGCGGCGTATGCTCTATTCTGATCGCCCTTTGCCTTGGCAGGCTGCGCCAGCAGATGACTGCCCTTGCCTACCCGCCTGTACAGCCCGTATACGTCCAGCCGGTCCCGCCCGTTCAGAGCGCTTATTCCCAACAGGCGCCTGTTCAGCCCGCCGCTCCTGCACAGACGGTTTATCCGCCGGAACCTGCCGCGCCTGCCCAGCCTGCGGCTCCCGCTGTGCAGCCGTCTGAAGTTCCTCAGGAGGAACCAAAGGAGTAAACTTCTACGCACATACATAAGACAAAAAGACAGAGACCGCGCTTCCGTCAGCGCGGTCTCGTTTTGATCTTGTTTATGTTTGTAGAAATCCAAAGCTTACGGAAGAATGCGCACCCGGATAATGGGCGTCAGCGCTTTCATCGTTTCCGCGGCGTCCTGGGAGAGAGGGCCGGAAACATCCAGGATCGTATAGGCGTATTCGCCTTTTGATTTGCTCTGCATGTTTTCGATGTTCACGCCCACCTGGCCGCAGGCCGCGGTAAAGGTGGCAATGGTGTTGGGAACGTTCCGATGGGTCAGACAGATGCGCTTTGTGCCCGGCTCCCGGGTCATGGAGACGCTTGGGAGATTGACAGAATTACAGATGTTGCCGTTTTCCAAGTATTCCTTCAGCTGGTCTACAGCCATCACAGCGCAGTTATCCTCGCTTTCCGGTGTGGAAGCGCCCAGGTGGGGGAGAGCGGTCACATTTTCCGCGCCGATTAGGCTGTCGTCCGGAAAATCCGTGGCGTAGGCGGCAATCTTGCCACTGTTCAGCGCGTCCAGCAGTGCGGCGGAATCCACCAGATCTCCGCGGGCGAAATTAAGGATCCTGACGCCGTCTTTCATTTTTGCAATGGATCCGGTGCCGATCATGCCCTTGGTCTCCGAAGTCAGGGGAAGATGCAGGCTGATGTAATCGCAGTTCGCACAAATATCGTCAAAAGACGGAGCGTGGCGGATCGTGCTGGAGAGTCTCCAGGCGGAATCCACAGACAGGAAAGGATCATAGCCGTATACGGTCATGCCCAGCTGTTCAGCGGCGTTCGCCACCAGAATACCGATGGCCCCCAGACCCACAACACCCAAAGTCTTTCCCTGGATCTCCGGTCCGGCAAAGGCGCTTTTTCCTTTTTCCACCAGCTTCCCGACTTCGCTTCCCTTGCCCTTCAGGGTCTTTACCCAGTCCATGGAAGCGCTGATCTTCCGGGAGGTGAGAAACAGGGCGCAGAGCACCAGCTCTTTTACGGCATTGGCGTTAGCCCCGGGGGTGTTGAACACCACGATTCCCTTTTCCGTGCAGGCGTCTACTGGAATATTGTTCACGCCGGCTCCCGCCCTGGCGATGGCCAGCAGATTTTCACCGAAGGCCATATCGTGCATGGCGGCGGAGCGGACCAGAATGCCGTCCGGATTCTCCGCGTCTTCGGAAAAGGCGTAGTTTTCCCCAAAACGCGCGGTCCCAATGGGGCTGATCTTATTCAGACATTGAATGTTGTACATGTTACAGATTCTCCTCTTCAAATTTCTTCATAAACGCCACCAGCTTTTCGATGCCCTCTCTAGGCATGGCATTGTAAATGGAAGCCCGCATGCCGCCGACGCTGCGATGCCCCTTCAGATTGACAAATCCCGCCGCCGTGCTGTCCTTGACGAATTTTGCGTCCATCTCCGGGTCGCCGGTGACGAAGGTCACATTCATAATGGAACGGCTGTCCTTTTCCGCGCACCCCTTGAAAAGCTTGGAGGAATCCAGAAAATCATAGAGCAGCTGGGCTTTTTCCACATTCCGCTTTTCCATGGCTTCCAGGCCGCCGACCTCGTTTTCGATCCATTCCAATACAAGCTTACAGATATAAATAGGCCAGCAGGGCGGCGTGTTGTACATGGAATCATTTTCAGCCATCACGCCGTAATTGAACATGGTGGGGGTAAAGGGCATGGGCTCACCGATCAGGTCTTCCCTGATGATGACGATGGTGAGGCCCGCCGGGGCCACGTTTTTCTGCGCGCCGGCGTACAGCAGGCCAAACTTGGAAACGTCTATGGGGCGGCTCAGAATGCAGGAGGAAATATCCGCCACCAGAGGTACGTCCCCGGTATCGGGCAGCTGGTTCCATACGGTGCCGTAAATAGTATTGTTCATGCAGATGTGGAAGTAATCCGCGTCGGGCCGGAACTCCTTTTTATCCAGAACGGGGATTCGGGAGAAATTATCCTCCTTGGAGGAAGCAACAGCTTTGCAGTCACCGTAACGGCAGGCTTCTTTGTAGGCCTTGGTGGAGAACTGGCCGGAGAGGACATAGTCTGCCTTTCCCGAGCCCGTCATCAGGTTCATGGGCACCATAGCAAACTGGGAAGAAGCGCCACCCTGCAAAAACAGGATTTTGTAGTTTTCGGGAATGTTCATCACTTTTCGCAAAAGGGCCTGAGCAGATTGGAAAATTCCATCGTAAACCTTGGAGCGGTGGGACATTTCCATCACGGACTGCCCGCTGCCCTCATAGTCCATC
Organism: uncultured Acutalibacter sp.; assembly: GCA_964642055.1. Taxonomy (GTDB): domain Bacteria; phylum Bacillota; class Clostridia; order Oscillospirales; family Acutalibacteraceae; genus Acutalibacter. The sequence continues at coordinate 31,493 of CAZXLM010000003.1, forward strand.
ATTTCAGAAGCAGCCTTGTTCAAAACGGCTTCGGGTAGCATGGATGGGCCTGCGGAAAAATTGTACACGCGTGACATGTCAAAAACCTCCTCAATGTGTTTTATCAAACTAAATTGGTAAAGTGATTTTAATCATTATATCCTGACAGGACGGCGAATGCAAGAGAAAAAAGAAAAAATCAGCATCTTTTTAGCCTTCCTCAGAGGTTTTGGAAAACTTTGGAGGCAGATTGCATAAAATGTTTGCGTTTACGAATGGCTTTATGTTATAATAAACGCGCAAACTGCCGCTCGTGCGGCGGTTCTGAAAATCTACGGCTCGGGCCGGCGCTGAAGACCGGGGCGCGTGGAACAGAAACATAGCGGGAGGAACGTCTATGAAAGTCAAAGATATTATCGAGATCCTGAAAACGGAGGTGCTCAACGAAGGCAATCTGGACGAAGAGGTGAAAACGGCCTGCGGCAGCGATATGATGAGCGATGTGCTGGCCTTTGTAAAGGACCAGTCCGTTTTGCTGACCGGGCTGATGAATCCCCAGGTGGTGCGCACGGCTGAAATGATGGATATGCACTGCATTATCTTTGTGCGCGGGAAGAAGATCGATCCCAATGTGGTAGAACTGGCGCGGCAGAAGGACATCACTGTGCTGGCTACGCCTTACCGTATGTTTACGGCCTGCGGTCTGCTGTATTCCAATGGGTTGCGGGGAGGCTGTGATATCGCATGAGTATGCTGCATTTGAATTATAATGTACCAGGGGACGATTTTACCCGGGCCGGGGAAGCCTCCGGTGATGTCAAGCACAAGCTGAAAAAGCTGGGATATGAGCCGGACGCCATTCGCCGCGTGGCCATCGCTATGTATGAGGGTGAGATCAATATGGTCATTCACGCCAACGGCGGGGAGGCCATCGTCGATATCGACCCCGACCGGGTGGATATCCTTCTTGTGGACCACGGCCCCGGCATCAAGGACGTGGCGCAGGCAATGCAGGCCGGCTGGTCTACCGCTCCGGACAATGTGCGGGCGCTGGGCTTCGGCGCCGGTATGGGCCTGCCGAACATGAAGAAATATACGGACGAGATGGAGATAGATTCTGTTGTGGGAGAGGGCACAAAGGTGCGCATGACGGTCTATCCCGGAAGAATAGAAGAAGGAAGATAAGCGCGGACTTTGAAACTCAAAGCCTGTGCGGTTCACGGAGGTAGAGAATCGTGGCTGAATTTTATCATTCCGTCACACTGAACGAAGAAAAATGCGTGGGTTGCACAAACTGCATCAAGCGCTGCCCCACCGAGGCTATCAGGATCCGTGGGGGAAAAGCGGTGATCGCTTCGGAACGCTGCATCGACTGTGGAGAATGTATCCGCATTTGTCCCCATCATGCTAAGCGCGCCCGGCATACCCACCTTTCCCGGCTCAGTGATTTTACATACAAAATCGCACTGCCCGCACCGGCTCTGTATGGGCAGTTCAATAACTTAGACGATATCGATTATGTGCTCACCGGCTTAAAGCAGATGGGCTTTGACGACGTGTTTGAGGTGTCCCGGGCCGCAGAGCTGGTCAGCGAGGCCACTCGAAAGCTGATGGTTTCGGGAAAGATCAAGCGGCCCGTTATCAGCTCTGCCTGCCCTGCCGTGGTACGGCTGATCCGGGTCCGCTTCCCGGACCTGTGCGATCACGTTCTGCCGCTGAAGTCGCCTATGGAGACGGCGGCGGCCATGGCAAAGCAGGAGGCGGTGGAGAGGACCGGCCTGCCGCCGGAGCAGATCGGCTGCTTTTTCCTCACGCCCTGCCCAGCCAAGGTAACGGATATCAAAATGCCCCTGGGGATCGAAAAGTCCCAGGTGGACGGTGCCATCGCCATCAGCGAAGTGTTTCCGGCGCTTTCTCACAAAATGGACCACTTGGAAACGGTGGAGCCCATTGCAAATTCCGGTGTTATCGGCGTGGGCTGGGCCACCAGCGGCGGGGAATCCGCCGCCTTGCTCAACGAAAAATATCTTGCGGCTGATGGGATCGAGAATGTGATCCGTGTGTTGGAGGAGATCGAGGACGAGCGCATCGGCGAACTGGAATTTATCGAGCTGAATGCCTGCGCCGGGGGCTGCGTGGGCGGTGTGCTCTGCGTGGAAAATCCCTATGTGGCGAAAGCGCGCATTCAGCGGCTGCGGAAATATCTGCCGGTTTCTCAGAATCACTTGATGGGCGGTCCTATTCCCGAGCTGATGGGCTGGGAGGCGGGATTGGAATTTTCCAATGCGCTTACGCTTTCCACCGATTTGAAACAGGCCATGCAGATGATGGTGGATATCGACAGCATTGAGGAAGAACTTCCCGGGCTGGACTGCGGCGCCTGCGGCGCCCCTACCTGCCGTGCCTTTGCGGAAGATGTGGTCCGCGGCGGCTGTGAGAAGACGGACTGTATTTTCATTTACAGGAAACAGATGCAGAAGGTGGCCGACACGATCTCAAAGCTTGACGGCCTGAAGCAGTTTTCAAAAGAGGAGAAAAAGGACTGATGAGAAGCCTGCCTGTTCTCCATGGAAAGGGAGTAGTGATTAAAGTATGACCATACAGGAATTGGCCGGTATCTGCGGTTGGAAGCTTCTGGCTGGAGAAGAAGGCCGGGAAAATGAAGTGAAGGGCTGCTACATCGGCGACCTGCTCAGCTGGGTCATGGCCCGGGCGCAGTCCGGCAATGTCTGGCTTACCGTGATGGGCAATATCAACGCCATCGCTGTGGCGGCGCTGACGGACGTGTCCGCCATCGTATTGGCGGAGAACGCCGCGCTGGACAGCGAGGCTGCGCAGAGAGCGGAGACGCAGGGGATCCCCGTTTACAGCTGCACGGAAAATCTATATGACGCGGCAGTGCGCGTTTATGAGACGCTGAAATGATATCCTGTGCCTGTGATCTTCATATCCATTCCTGTCTCTCCCCCTGCGGAGACGACGATATGACGCCCAACAATCTTGCAAATATGGCGGCCCTTTCCGGCTGTGAGATCATTGCCATTACAGACCACAACACTTCAAAAAACGCCCGGGCGGTTATGGAAGCGGGGGAGAAGGCTGGACTGCTGGTGATACCCGGAATGGAGCTGTGTACCTCTGAAGAAGCTCATGTAGTTTGTCTGTTTGAAACGCTGGACGGTGCTATGCGGTTCGATTCTTACATATATGATACTATGCCGCATGTCCCGAACAAGGCGGAAATTTTCGGAGAACAGCGCTTAATGAGCGCGGAAGACGAGCTTTTGGGCCTGGAAGAGAACTTGCTGCTGGTTTCCTCCTTTGTAAGCGTTAACGAGGCGGCAGCGCTGGCGGCGGAATACGGCGGCGTGGCCTTTCCCGCCCATGTGAACCGGGATTCCTACAGCGTCATCGCTTCTCTGGGATCCATTCCGGCGGAGGCGGGCTTTACTACGGCGGAGATTACCCGTGACTGTGATCTGGACCTGCTGAAGCGGCAGAATCCGGAATTGAACGGTATGCTCATTGTGCGGAATTCAGATTCCCATTATTTGGAGACTCTGACCGGTGAGCCAGGGCAGCTGCAGCTGCCTGAAAAAACGGCGCACGCTGTGATCGAGGTCCTGCGCCGAGGAATATCGAGAATATAATATCGATATTTTGGTAATTATTTACGCAAATGGATGTTTTTTTCAGAGGAAATTGTCGTTCTTTTAAATATAATTCTTTATTGGAATTATAAATGCAGGCGATTTTGTTATATTTAAAACGTTGCTTACGGGCGGTGGAATGCCGCTGTCGAAAAGAACGATCCTATTAAATTTTGGTGGGAGGAAAAACAATGCAAAAGCGTATCAGTACTTTGCCGTTTCATGATACCCCTGAGCAGGCACAGAAGCTTGATGCGGTGATCGAAGGCCTGAAAGGACAGGACGGCGCAGTTATGCCTGCGCTGCACGAAGCCCAGGAGATCTACGGCTATCTGCCCATGGAGGTGCAGAAGAAGATCGCGGCGGGCCTCGGCGTTTCCCTGGAGGAAGTGTACGGCGTATCCACGTTCTATTCTCAGTTCTCTCTGACCCCCAAGGGCAGGAATCACATTTCTGTGTGCCTTGGCACCGCCTGCTATGTAAAAGGCGCGGATAAGATCTTGGATAAACTCGTCCAGAAGCTTGGTATCCAGCCTGAGGAATGCACCGAGGACGGGGCGTTCTCCCTGACCGCCTGCCGCTGCATCGGCGCCTGCGGCCTTGCTCCTGTCATGACTGTGAACGAGGACGTTTACGGCCGTCTTGTCCCGGAAGACGTGGACGGGATCCTCGCGAAGTATATGGAGTAAGTTATGAGAGAGCTTTCTCTCAATGTGATGGACATCGTGCAGAATTCCATTTCTGCCGGCGCTTCCCTGATTACCATTCAGGTGAAGGAAAGCGTTCCGGAGGATATGCTTTCTATCCGCGTTGTCGATAACGGCTGCGGTATGACGCCTGAACAGGTGCAGCATGTTATCGATCCCTTTTATACGACGCGGACCACCCGCAGTGTGGGGCTTGGCGTCCCGCTTTTCAAGATGGAAGCGGAAATGACAGGCGGCAGCTTTCAGATCGATTCTGAAAAGGGTAAGGGGACCGAGCTCACAGCGGTGTTTAAGCCTTCCAGCGTAGATATGATCCCTTTAGGGGACATTTCCGGCACTGTGCAGCTCCTGATTTCCTGTAATCCGGATTTGGATTTCGTTTTTACCCGCAGCTATAAGTCTGCCGCGGGAGAGGAACGGGAGTTTTCCCTGGAGACCACGGTGCTGCGGGAGACATTGGGGGGAGAGGTTCCTTTGGACGCGCCCGACGTTGTGCTCTGGATCAAGGAATACCTTGCAGAACAGACAGAAGAATTGATAAAAACAATACCGTAAAATTTTATTTGCCAGAAAGGAATGGTTGTTGATTATGAAATCATTAGCGGAACTTCAGGCCATCAGAGATAAGGCCCGCGCCGCCGTAAACATTCGCGAGAGCGCCGAGGCCGAAACAAGAGTTCTCGTAGGTATGGCCACCTGCGGCATCGCCGCCGGCGCAAAGCCTGTGCTGAACGCTTTCGTGGAGGAAGTTGCAAAGCGCGAGCTGAAGGACGTTATGGTCACCCAGACAGGCTGTATCGGCATTTGCCAGTATGAGCCTGTGGTGGAGGTCGTTTCTCCCGGTAAGGAAAAGGTCACCTATGTGAAGATGACTGCCGAAAAAGCTGTGAGAGTGGTAAACGATCATTTGGTCAACGGCAATGTTGTGACGGAATATACCATCGGCGCCAATGCCATCGGCGCTAAATAAGAACAGGATTCGGCGTTCCCCACGCGGGAACTGACAGTATTGCGTTAAGCGGAGAAAGGAAAGTGGTCAAATGTATCGTTCAAACGTGCTGATTTGCGGAGGAACGGGCTGTACCTCCTCCCACAGTGAACAGATCATTGAAAAGATGAATGAGGAAATCAAGGCCCAGGGCCTTGAAAAAGAAGTGAATGTCATTCGTACCGGCTGCTTTGGCCTGTGCGCGCTGGGCCCCATCATGGTGGTTTACCCGGAAGGCGCGTTTTACAGCCGTGTGACGGTAGAGGATGTTCCGGAGATCGTTTCCGAGCATTTGCTCAAGGGCCGTATCGTCAAGCGCCTGTTGTATCAGGAGACCGTGGTAGACGACAACACCACGAAATCCCTGAACGAGACGAGGTTCTACGCTAAGCAGATGCGCGTTGCGCTGCGCAACTGCGGTGTGATCAACCCGGAAAAGATCGATGAGTACATAGCGGTGGACGGCTATGCCGCCCTGGGCAAGGTGCTCACCGAAATGACCCCTCAGGAGGTCATTGACCTGATGTTGGCTTCCGGTCTTCGCGGCCGCGGCGGTGCAGGCTTCCCCACGGGCCTGAAGTGGAAATTCGCGGCGGCCAATGACGCTGATCAGAAGTATGCATGCTGTAACGCCGACGAAGGTGACCCCGGCGCGTTCATGGACCGCTCGGTTCTGGAGGGCGATCCCCACAGCGTGCTGGAAGCTATGGCCATAGCCGGTTATGCGATCGGCGCTTCTCAGGGGTACATCTATATCCGCGCCGAGTATCCTATCGCGGTCAAGCGTCTGCAGATCGCCATTGCACAGGCACGAGAGTACGGCCTGCTGGGCAAAAACATTTTTGATTCCGGCTTTGATTTTGACATTGATATTCGTTTGGGCGCAGGCGCCTTTGTCTGCGGAGAGGAAACCGCATTGATGACTTCTATCGAAGGCAAGCGCGGCGAGCCCAGGGTCCGTCCTCCGTTCCCGGCCGTCAAGGGCCTTTTTGGGAAGCCTACGGTTCTCAATAACGTGGAGACCTATGCGAATATTCCCCAGATCATTCTCAAGGGAGCGGATTGGTTCCGCTCTATCGGTACTGAGAAATCCCCCGGTACGAAGGTCTTTGCCTTGGGCGGCAAGATCACCAACACCGGTCTGGTTGAGGTGCCTATGGGCACGACGCTCCGCGAAGTCGTTGAGGATATCGGCGGCGGCGTTCCGGGCGGACACCACTTCAAGGCGGCGCAGACCGGCGGTCCTTCCGGCGGCTGTATTCCCGCAAAGCTTATCGATACGCCCATCGACTATGACAACCTGATCGCCATCGGCTCCATGATGGGCTCCGGCGGACTGATCGTCATGGACGAGACTACCTGCATGGTGGATATCGCCAAATTCTTCCTGGAATTCACGGTAGACGAATCCTGCGGCAAATGTACGCCCTGCCGCGTGGGCACCAAGCGTCTGCTGGAAATACTCAATAAGATCACTTCCGGCAACGGTACCATGGAGGATATCGACAAGATGGAGGAGCTGTGCTACTACATCAAGGAGAATTCTCTGTGCGGCTTGGGCCAGACTGCTCCCAACCCTGTGCTTTCCACTCTGAAATATTACCGGGACGAATATGAGGCCCATGTGCTGGAGCACCGCTGCCCCGCTGGAGCCTGTAAAGCCCTGACCAATTACCACATCGACGCGGATAAGTGCAAGGGCTGTACTCTTTGCGCCCGTAACTGTCCTGTGGGCGCTATCAGCGGCGCTGTGAAAGAAGCGCATGTTATCGACACCTCCAAGTGTATCAAGTGCGGCGTTTGTATGGAGAAGTGTAAGTTCGGCGCTGTGGTGAAGAAATAAGAGAGGAGTGAGAAAAACATGGAAATGGTAACTATCAAGATTAACGGCGTTTCCTATGAAGTTCCCGCAAATTCCACGATTTTGGAAGCTGCCCGGACCGCCGGTATCGACATTCCTACCCTTTGCTACCTGAAAGATATCAACCAGATCGGCGCGTGCCGTATGTGCATGGTGGAAGTAAAGGGAGCAAGGTCCCTGGTGGCCGCCTGTGTTTATCCCGTCAACGATGGTATGGAGGTATTCACCAATTCTCCCAAGGTGCAGGAATCCAGAAAAATGACGCTGGAGCTTTTGCTTTCCGTTCACGAGCGGAAATGCCTTACCTGTGAACGCAGCGGCAACTGTGAGCTTCAAAAGCTTTGCAATGATATGGGTATCGAGGAGGAAGACCGTTTTGCCGGGGCTGTGCCTGCCGGCAACAAAGATACTTCCACCTTGTATCTGGAACGCAACAACGCCAAGTGCGTGCTCTGCCGCCGCTGTGTGGCCGCCTGCCAGAACCAGCATGTGTCTGTGATCGGCGCCAATAACCGCGGCTTTGATACGGAGATCGGCTGCGCCTTTGAGCAGCCTCTGAGCTATGTTTCCTGTGTGGCTTGCGGCCAGTGCGTGGTCAGCTGCCCCACCGGAGCCCTGACTGAGAAGGACAACACTCAGGATGTTATTGATGCTATCAACGATCCCCAGAAGGTGGTCATTGTACAGACTGCTCCTGCTGTCCGGGCTGCTTTGGGCGAGGAGTTTGGTCTGCCCATCGGCACCAATGTAGAAGGAAAAATGGCTGCCGCTTTGCGCCGCCTGGGTTTTGATAAGGTTTTTGACACTAACTTCGGCGCGGATATGACCATCATGGAGGAAGCAAACGAGTTTATTTCCCGTGTGAAGAATGGCGGGAAGCTGCCTATCATCACCTCCTGCTCTCCCGGGTGGGTCAAGTTCTGTGAGCATTATTACCCCGATCTGATCGACAATCTTTCCACCTGCAAGTCGCCTCAGAACATGGCCGGCGCCTTGATCAAGACATGGTACGCCCAGAAGGAAGGCATCGACCCCAAGGATATTGTATCTGTTTCTGTCATGCCCTGCACTGCCAAAAAATTTGAGATCATGCGAGGCGACGAGGACGCGGCAGGTCTGCCGGACGTGGATATCAGCCTGACGACCCGTGAGCTTGCCAGAATGATCAAAAAGGCCCAGCTCAACTTCAACCGTCTGCCCGATGAGAAGTTTGACGAGGCCATGGGCGTTTCCACCGGTGCGGCTGTCATTTTCGGCGCTACCGGCGGTGTGATGGAGGCTGCTTTGCGTACGGCTGCAGACCTGTTGGAAGGCAGAAGTGTAGAGAATGTAGAATACCAGGAAGTCCGCGGTACGGAAGGCTTCAAGGAAGCTGTATACAAAGTGGCCGGTATGGACGTGAAGGTCGCCGTTGTCAGCGGTCTGAAGAATGCCGATGCCCTTTTGCAGAAGGTCCGTTCCGGAGAGGCGGATTATCAGTTCATTGAGGTTATGTGCTGCCCTGGTGGCTGCGTCAATGGCGGCGGACAGCCCGTTCAGTCTTCTCAGACCTGGGCTGAGACCGATATCAAGGCTCTGCGCGCCAAGGCTCTGTATGACCAGGATAAGGCTATGCCTCTGCGCAAGAGCCATGAAAATCCCGTGGTGCAGAAGTGCTATGAAGAATTCCTGACCGATGGCCCCGGTGGTCACAAGGCTCACGAAATTCTCCATACTTCCTATGTGAAGCGCGGCCTGTAAGGGAAGCGGAACAACACAAACAAAGCGCACCCTGTGTCTTCGGATACAGGGTGCTTTCTTTTTGTGTCCCTTTCCGTCCAAGCTTGACGTTCCATACCCTTTTCGGTATAATAATTTTACAAGACCATATAACTGAGGTGACAAATATGAAAAAGCTGGTCTGCACGCTTTTGGCAGCACTGCTGTGCGTTTCCCTTGCCGGGTGCGGGGGGGATTCGCTGAGCGCGGAGAAAAGTGCCGATTATTCCTACGATGGGGCAACGTCCGCGCCAGGTGCGGCGGAGGAAAATGGCGGCCTTTCCCTTCAGGCAGATATGTCTGACCGTAAGCTGATCTATACCTCCGATATCACTGCGGAGACAAAGGATTACGACACGGCGAAAGCTGCGGTGGACGCCCTGATTTCTCAATATAACGGCTATCTGGAATCCTCCTCGTTTTCCGGATACAGCAGGGGAGACGAGCGGGAGGACCGTTCTCTCGATTATACGATCCGCATTCCTGCCGAGACCCTTTCCGATTTTTTGGCAGAACTGGAAAATATGGTGCGCGTAACTTACAGCAATACTTATATGCAGGACGTGACCGGCAGTTATGTGGATACGGAAGCAAGGCTTTCTGCCCTGCGAAAGGAAGAGTCCCGGCTGCTGGAGCTTTTGGAGCAGGCGGAAAACCTGGACGAGATCCTTCAGCTGGAGGACCGTCTATCCAATGTGCGCTATGAGATCGAGAGCATGACGTCTCAGCTTCAGATTTACGATGATGAGATCGCCTATTCCACGATAAACCTTTCCTTGCGGGACGTAACGGAATATACGATCCGCCCCTCCTTTGGCTCCCGTTCCTGGGAGGCCTTTACCGGTGGGTGGAACAGCTTTGTTAACGTGCTGCAAGGAGTAGCGATCGCTTTCCTGTGGTTGCTGCCGTTTCTGCTGACAAGCGGCGTGATCGCATTTTTGGTGGTGTTCTTTGTACGCCGCGCCAGAAAAAAGCGCCGCGCTAAATTCCCAATGCCGCAGGCGCCTTATGTTCCTTTCACGCCCAGTCAACCAACAACGCCAGTACCGGCTTCCTCCGAAGAACAGGGTCAAAAAGAATAAGTATGAAAAAGTCTAAAAATGTGATGAAATGGATCGGAAGAGTTTTGTGCCTTTTGGGCTGCGCATGGTTTTTGCTGCCGCTGTTTCGCGGCGGCTTTGACCTAGGCGCGGTCTTCGGCGTTTGCGTCTGTCTGCTGGGCTTCCTGATCCTCCATTTTTACCACCGGGTGGCGGAGTATGGCGGCTGGCGCAAGGCCATCGCCCGCCTGCTATCTGTCTTTTACTGCCTGGGGCTTCTGTGGGCGGGATATCTGACTGGGCTGATGCTTTCCGCCCAGCTTGCCACCCCTCCGGCGGGGACCAACGTCATCGTTCTGGGCGCCCAGGTGTACAGCGCCGAGCGCATGGGCGTAACGCTCACAAACCGTATAAACAGGGCCTATGAATATCTGGTGGAAAATCCGGATACGGTCTGTATTGTCACCGGTGGCCAGGGCGGGGACGAGCCCTGCCCTGAGGCTCTCACCGAGAAAAACGCTCTGGTGCGGCTGGGGATCGAGGAAAGCCGTATCCACATGGAAGACGAGTCCCATAATACCAGGCAGAATATGCAGTTTTCCCGTCTGATCGCGGAGCGGGAGGGCATGGATACGGAGGTGGCGCTGGTAACGCAGGGCTTTCACATGTTCCGCGCCATGAAGCTTGCGGAAAGCGCGGGCTTTACGCCCTACAGTTTGGTGGCGGATACCGACCCGCTTCTGCTGCCTGAATATTACGGCAGAGAGCTTTTGTCCCTGACCAAATGGCACCTGGAGAACATTGTGACTTATTCCCACGCTTCCGTGGGTATTATCGGCAGTGCGGACGAGCCCACCGAGGTTTACATTGCCCAGGGAGACTGAACTGGCGGGGACGGCCAATGTTTTAAAACCGTTCTGAAAAAGAAAGGGAGACGGCAGATGGTGAAAATACTTTTGAAACGCGCCCATATCATTGACCCCTCTCAAAGCATGGATATGACAGGAGATATCCTGATTTCGGACGGCAAAATTTCCGAGATAGGGGAGGATCTGTTTTCCAGAAGCGGCAACGAGACGGAGATCATTGACTGTGCAGGCCTGATTGCCGCGCCAGGCCTTGTAGATATGCATGTCCATCTCAGAGACCCAGGCCAGACCGATAAGGAAGACATATCCTCCGGCTGCCGGGCCGCGGCTGCCGGAGGCGTGACCAGCCTGCTTGCTATGCCCAATACCACGCCGCCCATGGACGCGCCGGAGACTATCCGGACGCTGCTGGAAAAAGCAAAAACCGCCGATGCTGCCGTTTATACCGCCGCCTGCGTCACAGAGGGATTGGCAGGGGAAAAACTGACGAATCTTTTTGCCCTGAAGGAAGCGGGAGCCATTGCTCTGAGCGATGACGGTCAGCCCGTAAAGAATAGCGCCTGCCTGCTGAAAGCGCTGAAACGCGCGCCGGGACTTCACATGACAGTGACTGCCCATTGTGAGGACAAGTACCTGGCGGCGGGGGGACTGATGAACGAGGGCGCGGTTTCCAGCGAACTGGGTGTAAAGGGTATCCCCAATGCCGCGGAGGACTGCGGCACTGCCCGAGAGATCGCGGCAGCGGCTTCTATTGGTGCTCCCGTCCATATCTGCCACGTGAGCACCAGGGGTTCTGTAGAACTTATCCGGGACGCGAAACGTCGGGGTGTGAAGGTCACGGCGGAAACATGCCCGCATTATCTGCTTCTCACGGAGGAACTCCTGAAAAAGCGGGACGCGGATTACCGCATGAACCCGCCCCTGCGCACAGAAGAGGACCGGCTGGCTCTGATCGAAGGATTAAAGGACGGTACTATAGACGCCATTTCTACTGACCACGCGCCCCATACCCCGGAGGAAAAAGCGGATTTTCTCACCGCGCCCAATGGCTCTATCGGCATGGAGACCTCGCTGTCAGCTGTTCTCACTGCTTTGGACGGCATTTTGTCCTTGAGCCAGGTCATTGAAAAGATGAGTTGGAACCCTGCGAAAATTCTGAAAATTCCGGCGGGAACGCTGCAAATCGGCGCAAACGCGGACATTGCCCTTTTTGACCCGGAACAGCGGTGGACGGTGGACGAAAATGCCCTCCACGGCAAAAGCAGAAACACGCCTTTCAAGGGCATGACTTTGAAAGGGAAAGTGCTGCTTACCGTGTTCCGCGGCAGAAAAGTATACGATATTCGATGATGAAATGGAGGACTTCCCATGTCAATGGATAAATTGCTGGAAAAAATCGTTGAAAAGCAGAATCCCACTGTAGCGGGGCTTGACCCCAAGCTCAGCTATATCCCGGAGTATTTGAAAGCGGAAAGCTATGCAAAATACGGTAAAACCCTGGAAGGCGCGGCGGATGCCCTGCTTTCCTTCAACAAGGGCCTGATCGGCGCCCTGTGTGATATTGTTCCAGCGGTAAAGCCCCAGGCTGCTTACTATGAAATGTACGGCTGGCATGGCGTGAAAGCGCTTGCGGAAACCATCACCTATGCCAGAGAAAAAGGCCTGTATGTAATCACAGACGGCAAGCGCAACGATATTGGGGCCACCATGCAGGCTTACGCCGCCGCCCATCTGGGCGTCACCGACGTTGAGGGGGAGCAGGTAGAAGCTTTCGGCGCGGACGCCCTGACCGTCAACGGCTACCTTGGTTCCGATGGGATCAAACCCCTGCTGGATGTCTGCCAGGCAAGGGATAAGGGGATTTTTGTGCTGGTGAAGACCTCCAATCCCTCCTCCGGCGAATTGCAGGATAAACTGCTAGGCTCCGGCGAAAGCGTGTACCGCGCCATGGGAGATATGTGTGAAAGCTGGGGGAAAGACGTTCCCGGAAAATACGGCTACTCCGCCGTAGGCGCTGTGGTGGGGGCCACTTACCCCGCCCAGCTGGGAGAACTGAGAGCAGCCCTGACCCACACCTTCTTTCTGGTGCCAGGCTACGGGGCCCAGGGCGGCGCAGCGGACGACGTCGCTCCAGGCTTTGACGAAAACGGTCTAGGCGCTGTTGTCAATTCCTCCCGGGGAATCATGTGCGCCTATACAAAAGAACCGGACTGCGCTCCGGAAAATTACGCGAGGGCTGCCCGGAGAGAAGCAATCCGTATGAGAGATGAGATCGTGAAGCGGATCGGAACGATTCGGCTTCCATAAGGAAAGGGAGAACCTGTCATGAGTGAAATCGTTTTGAAAATTCCAACTGCGGAATATGCTGAACAGATCATGGAATACCGCCGGGAGTTTCTGGAAGACGGCGATGAATTGGCCGGCTGCTGCGGTTTACACAAATTTGAGAGTTTTGAAGAATGGCTTGCAAAGGTGAAAAAACTGAGCACCCCTGAGACTTGTCCCCGGGATCACGCTCCTGACACCCAGTTTATCGCCGTGCGGGAAAGCGACAACAAGCTCATCGGCATGATCGACCTGCGCCACCATATCGACCACCCGGTTTTGTCCATGTTTGGCGGCCATATCGGCTACAGTGTCCGCCCCTGCGAACGCCGGAAGGGCTATGCCAAGGAAATGCTCCGGCAGTGTCTGGAAAAGGCCAGAGAGCGCGGGCTCACCTGGGTGATGATTTCCTGCAACATCCACAACCCCGGCAGTGAAAGAACGATCCTGGCAAATGGCGGCGTATTCCAGCGGGAGATCTTTGTGCCCGAAGAAAACGACACGATGAAAATTTTCTGGATCGAATTGAAGTAAAAAGCAAATCGGGACGATCCGGCTTCCATGAGGAAAAGGAGAAATTAGAATGAGTGAGATCATTTTGAAAATCCCAACTGCGGAATATGCTGAACAGATCATGGAATACCGCCGGGAGTTTTTGGAAAAGGGCAGTGAAATGGACGGCACTGGTGGTCTTCGCAAATGTAAAAGCGCTGAAGATTGGCTCACCCAGGTGGAACAAATGAGACGCCCGGAAAACCGCCCGAAACAGCACGCTGCCGCCACCCAGTATATCGCTGTGCGGGAAAGCGACAATCAGCTTATCGGTATGATCCAACTGCGCCACCACATCGACAACCCGGTTCTTTCCATGTTCGGCGGCCATATCGGCTACAGTGTCCGCCCCTGTGAACGCCGGAAGGGTTACGCCAAGGAAATGCTTCGGCAGTGTCTGGAAAAGGCTCGGGAGCGCGGGCTTTATTGGGTGATGGTTTCCTGCGCTGAGGGAAACCTGGGCAGCGAAAAGACTATTTTAGCAAACGGCGGCGTGTTTCAGCGGGAGATTTTCGTCCCGGAGGAAAATGAGACCGTGAAGGTTTTCTGGATCGAGTTAAAGTAAAGAGGGGAAAGGCTCATGAAGTACGATTCCAAGCGCTGTAAGCTGGTAAAAGCGGATAAGCTTACCGCTGATGTGTACGATTTTACATTGGAGTGCCCGGCGCTGGCGGCAAAGGCCGTGCCGGGGCAGTTTGCGCAGATTCGCCTGCCGGGCCATACCCTGCGCCGTCCCATTTCCATCTGCGGCATTGACAGAAAAGAGGGAACCCTTCGCTTTGTGTTCCAAATCAGGGGACAGGGTACGGCGGATCTGGCGGAGTTCCGGGAAGGAAGCGAGATCGAAATTCTCGCTCCTCTTGGAGACGGCTTTCCCATTGACCCCGATAAGCGCACCCTGCTTGTGGGCGGCGGCATCGGCGTGCCGCCTCTGCTGGGCTGTGCCGCAGAGTTGAAAGAAAGCGCTGTGGCGGTGCTTGGTTTTCGAAACAAAGATACTGTGATTTTGGAACAGGATTTCAGGACGACGGGAGCAAAAACCCTGATTGCCACCGACGATGGCAGCTATGGGTTCCACGGACTGGTCACGGCGCTGGCAGAGAAGGAAAACTTTCAGCGGGTTTTCGCCTGCGGTCCGGCTCCCATGCTGAAAGCAGTGAAAGCACTGGCTGAACAGAGAAATGTACCCTGCTTTCTCTCTCTGGAAGAACGCATGGCCTGCGGCATTGGCGCCTGTCTGGGTTGCGCGGTGCCTTTGCTGGACGAGAACGGAAACCAGTATTACGGCCACGTCTGTAAGGACGGTCCTGTGTTCGACAGCCGCCGGATCGTGCTGTAAGGAGGGAACCCCATGATTTTATTGTGTTCCAATGGATTGACCAGCCAGGAGCTGCTGCGGGAAGCCAAAAAGCATGTGAAAACAGCGGGAAAGGCCGCTCTGGTGGTGACTGCCGACCCCGAATACAAGGAAAAGAATTACCATGTGCCTCGAGGCATCAAAGAGCTGGAATTCCTGGGCCTTTCCGTGGATATTTTTGATTTTGACACCCAGCCTGCCGAACAGCTTCCGGCGTATGATGTGGTGGTGCTGATGGGAGGGAACCCCTATTATCTCCTGCATTCCATTCGGGAGCATCACGGGGAAGTGGCGCTGCGAGCTGTGGCGGAAAAGGGATTGCTCATCGGCTGGAGCGCCGGAGCGCTTGTTTTGGGGCCTACCATAGCCCTCATTGACCGGTATCACCCGCAGTTGAATTTTCTTCATCTTACCGACCTCAGCGGACTTGGCCTTACCGAAGTACAGGTCATGCCTCACTGTAATAAGGAGGACCCGGAGAAGGCCCGTGCATACCAGCAGGAAACCGGTGGAAAAGTAGTGTTTTTAAAAGATGGGGAAGGTGTTCTGCTGGACGGAAGGCCTCGAAAAATCGAGCCCACGCTGCGGGTTTCCGTGGCCGGTGTGGAGTTTTTGAATCCTCTGGTCGCCGCCTCCGGCACCTTTGGTTTTGGCCGGGAATACAGTGAATTTTACCCTCTGTCCGTACTGGGCGGTATTTCCTGTAAGGGTACGACTATCAAAGAGCGCCCCGGCAATCCGCCTCCCAGGGTGACGGAGACCCCAGGCGGCATGCTTAACGCTGTGGGCCTGCAAAATCCGGGTGTAGACCATTTTATCAAGGAGGATCTGCCCTGGCTTTCCAAACAGGGAACAAGGATCATCGCCAATGTGGCGGGCAACGCGCCGGAGGATTACTGCGAAACGGTAGAGAAGCTGAACGACACCTGCGTTGATATGATCGAATTGAACATTTCCTGCCCCAATGTAAAGCAGGGCGGCGTGCAGTTCGGCACTACCTGCGAAGGAGTATATGGCATTACCAGTGAAGTGCGAAAGCATTGCAAAAAGCCTTTGATGGTGAAGCTTTCCCCCAATGTGACGGACATTGCCGAAATGGCGGTAGCGGCGGAAAGCGCCGGCGCGGACGCTGTCTCCCTGATCAACACCCTGACCGGTATGCGGATCGATATCAATACCCGCCGGCCGATCCTGCACAACAATACTGGCGGCCTTTCCGGCCCGGCTTTGCTGCCGGTAGCTCTGCGCATGGTATGGCAGACCTCTCAGAAGGTAAAAATCCCTATTGTAGGCCTGGGAGGCATCTCCACATGGCAGGACGCTGTGGAAATGCTCTTGGCGGGAGCCACGGCTCTGCAAATTGGCACGGTGCTGTTTACCGACCCCTACGCGCCTGTAAAAATTGCAGAAGGTCTTACCGCTTACCTGGAAAAAAACGGGATCAAATCTCTTTCTGAATTGACAGGAGGGGTGTGCCCATGGTAACGACGCTTTATGTCATACGGCACTGCGAATCCACGGGGAATGTAGAGCACCGTTTCCAGGGACGGTTTGACGCTCCGGTCAGTCCCAAGGGAGAACAGCAGTTGGACCTCCTTTCTCTGCGGTTTCGAAACGTCTGTTTAGACGCTGTTTACGCAAGCCCGCTTTCCAGGGCCTTCCGCACGGCTGAGGCGGTCAACCGGTTTCATGGCCTGCCCATTCAAAAGCGCGATGGGCTTCTGGAACTGGACGTGGGGGAAATGGAAAACCTGAAGCTTTCGGAAATCGGCGTAAAATTTCCAGAGACGGCGAAAAACTGGGACCAGTCTCCCGACCTGTGCGAATTTCCCTGCGGCGAAACCATGAAGGAAGCCTATGTCCGGGTAAACCGCACTATAGACGAGATCATTTCTGAAAACCTCGGAAAGACAGTAGCTGTTGTCACTCACGGCGGAGTTATCCGCAATCTGGACGCCAGAGTCCGCGCCGGGTGTATTGAAGGTATGCGGGACGGGACCGTGTTTGGCAATACCGGGATAAGCGTCCTTATAGCGGACAGCGAGGGAAACCTTGTCTGGCAGCAGACGAACGACCTTTCCCATCTGCCGCCGGAGCTGCGCCGTGCTCCCACAAAATATGAATTTCACACGGAGGCTGTATAAAAGGAGGGAAGAAGCAGCATGGTGATTCTTGGGGTGGACCTTGGAAAGGCCAGAACCGGCCTTTCCGTATGCGATAAAGAGGAACTGCTGGCTTCTCCATTTGCGGTGCTGCAAGAACACAATCGGGAGCGGCTGGTTGACAAAATAGCGGCTGCCGCACAGGAAACCAAAGCGGACCTTTTGGTAGTGGGACTTCCCAGAAACATGGACGGCAGCGAAGGGGAAAGCGCCCAAAACGCCAGAAAAATGGGGGAAATGCTGAAAGCGGCTTCCGGGCTTCCCGTGGAATTCTGGGACGAACGGGGGACCACCGTCACCGCCCACGGGTATCTGAATGAAACCAATGTCTGCGGAAAAAAGAGGAAAGCCATAGTGGACGCTGTGGCCGCCGTGGTGATTCTTCAAAGTTTTCTGGACGCAAGGCGGATCCAAAAAAGGGGGGAAAAATTTGAACCCGTATAAATATGACACCCAGCTTCTGATTGAGGGAACAGATTTGGACGAGGAAGAAATTTCTCAGTATTTTCGGGACAATTTTCAGGGAGACTGCCTGCTGGCTGTTGGCGATGAGGACCTGATCAAAATACATTTTCACACCAATGAACCCTGGCGGGTTTTGGAATACTGTTCCGGATTAGGCGAAATTTTTGATATCGTCATTGAGGATATGGACCGACAGGCCGCAGGCCTGAAAGGATAAGACCGTCATTAAAACTCAAGGAGGGCTTTACTATGGCCGAATACCAGATCGTCACCGATTCCACCACCGATATTACCCCGGAAATGATCGCGGAGCTTGATCTGCATGTGATCCCCCTGTGCTACATGCTGGAGGGACGCACCTGTCACAACATTCCCGGCGGCGGTGAAATGACCGACCACGAATTTTATGAACTTCTGCGTGCCGGAAAGATGTCTACTACCGCGCAAATCAATTCTGAGGAGTTTATCGCCCAGTTCACGCCTTTTCTGGAAGCGGGAAAAGACGTGCTGTATTTGGCCTTTTCCTCCGGACTTTCCGGCACTTGTCAAAGTGCTTTTCTGGCAAAAAAGGAGTTGGAAGAAAAGTTCCCAGAGCGCAGGATAGAGGTATTCGATACTCTGTGCGCTTCCATGGGCGAGGGCCTTCTGGTCTACCATGCCGCCACTCTGAAAAAAGAGGGAAAGAATATGGACGAGGTGCTTTCCTGGCTGCGGGAAAATGTGCTGCACCTTTGCCATTGGTTCACCGTGGACGATCTGAACCACCTGAAACGGGGCGGCCGGGTCTCTTCCGCTACCGCTTTGGTAGGAACGATGCTTGGCATCAAACCTGTCTTGCATGTGGACGATGAAGGGCACCTGATCCCGGTATCCAAAGTGCGGGGCAGAAAACAGTCTTTGGACGCGCTGGTGCGAAAGATGGAAGAAACCGCTATTGATCCCAGGGAACAGACGATCTTTATCAGTCACGGCGATTGCGAGGAGGACGCGGAATATATAGCGGCCCAGGTACGGGAAAAGCTGGGCATCAAAAAGATCGTCACAAATTTTATCGGCCCTGTGATCGGCGCCCACTCCGGCCCCGGTACTGTCGCCCTGTTCTTCCTGGGAGAAAGGCGCTGAGCGCTGTTGGTTCCTATGGAGTCTGACTGTTTTTGAGAAATTCACCTGTCTTTTCTTGACAAGCGGGTCAAAAAGGAATACAGTTTAGATTGTAAGGTCAAATACCGGCCTGCATTTTATCAAACGTATAGGGGAGGGAGCAAAGTGAGCGTTCCTCGAAGTAGCGACGGCATAAAGCCCGGAGAGCAAAGCGCGGCGGAAATACCTTTATGCCGGCTTTTTGCAAACTTGGGCGCGTTGCTTTGCGCCCTTTCTTTGTAAGCGGCAAAATTCCCGTTTTGCCTCAGGCTTTGTGCTGACTCTCAAACATATGAAGATGGGAGGTATGCACGATGACCGAAAAAATTTTGGAGCTTTTGGAGGATCGAAAATATTCCCAGGTCAGCGCATTATTAAGGGATATGAATCCCGCTGACGCTGCCGTGATACTGGAAGAAGTTCCGGAAACAAAAATGCCGATCCTTTTCCGCATGCTGCCAAAGGAACTGGCCGCTGACACTTTCGCTTACATGGAAGCGGATAGTCAGGAGATCCTGGTTCGCGGCTTCAGCGATAAGGAACTGGACGAAGTGATGGAGCAGCTGTTTCTGGACGATACGGTAGATATGATCGAAGAAATGCCCGCCAATGTGATCAAGAAGATCCTCCGTCATGTGGACGCAGATACCCGGAAGATGATCAACCAGGTGCTCAACTACCCCAAGGATAGCGCCGGCAGTATCATGACCATGGAATACGTTGATTTGAAGCGCAGCATGACCGTGGAGCAGGCTTTTGAACGTATCCGGGCTACCGGTGTTGAAAAGGAGACCATTTACACCTGTTATGTTACGGACAGCCGCCGGAAGCTGGAAGGAATCGTTACAGTGAAAGACCTTCTGCTTTCTCCCAAGACGGAGACGATCCGCAACATTATGGAAACCAATATCAAATTTGTGACCACACATACGGATCAGGAAGAAGCGGCGAGAGCTCTCAGCAAATACGATTTTCTGGCAATCCCGGTAGTGGACGCGGAAGAACGCCTGGTGGGTATTGTTACTGTTGATGACGCTATCGATGTTATCCAGGAAGAGGCCACCGAGGATATTGAAAAAATGGCGGCTATTTCTCCTTCCGATAAGCCGTACATGAAAACGAGCGTACTCGCCACCTGGAAGCAAAGGGTTCCCTGGCTTTTGATCTTGACCATTTCCGCCACTTTCACCAGCGCTATTATTTCGTCTTATGAAAGCGCGCTGGCATCGGTGGTGGTGCTGACGAATTTTATTCCCATGCTGATGGATACCGGCGGCAACTCCGGCAGCCAGTCTTCCATCACCATCATTCGCAGCCTTTCGCTGGGCGAGATCCGATATTCCGATGTGCCGCGCATTATTTTGAAGGAGGCAAGCGTTGCCCTGTTGTGCGGCGTTACGCTGACGGCGGTGAATTTCCTGAAGCTGCTCTTCATTGACCACGCGGCCCTCTCAGTCGCAGCGGTGGTCTGCCTAACGCTGCTGGCCGTGATGCTGGTGGCAAACCTGGTGGGAACGCTTCTGCCGATTTTGGCCAAGCGCCTGGGCTTTGACCCAGCCGTGATGGCCAGTCCCTTCATCACCACTATCGTGGACGCGGTGGCGCTGGTGATCTATTTCAATATTGCAAAGCTTATCCTGGGAATATAGAAAGACATTCCCAGAAAAAAGCGGCGGTGAGACAACGCGTGTCCCACCGCCGCTTTTTACCTAAAAGCCGGATCTTATTCGAAATCTACCGCAATGCCCTTTTCGTCAGATTCCAGCGCCGCTTCCATCAGTCGGAGAACGCGCAGCGCTTCTTCGGGCTTGACGATCTGTTCAGCCTTGCCCATGATCACATCGCAGAGGTTCGAGTAAAGCGCGTTGCGGTCATAGTCGTAATAGGGAAGGGGCAGCTCATCAACGGAGTCCTCATTTCTTGGGGCCATGGTTTTAGAAAGGCCTTCGCCCATGAGAATGGGAGTGGCGTCTTTGTCTTCCCAGCTGCGCAGCACTACCATGCGGCCATCGTCCTTATAATCGGCGATAGTGGCTGTGCCCTGGTCGCCAGTCATGTACCAATTCGGCAGTGTGATAAAATTGCAGGTGCCCACTTCGATTGTGGCGGTAAGGCCGCTTTCAAAGGTCATGTGCATAATGAAGCCGTCATCGACCTCATCGTTTGTAACGTGAGTCATTTTCGCGTAGACCTTTTTGACCTTCTCGGGGACCATCAGGACCATACGGTCCAGAAGATGCACGCCCCAGTCGAACATCATGCCGCCGCCTTTTTCCTTCATGCCGCGCCAGTCGCCGGGGATCCCCCGGGAACCCTGGTACCGGGATTCGATATGGAAAACATTGCCGATCAGCTTTTCATCGTAGATTTTCTTCATGACAAGATAGTCCTTGTCCCAGCGGCGGTTCTGACGGGGATAGAATACCCGGCCGGTTTCGTTTGCTACCGCCATGACATCTTCCAGATCCTTGCTCGTCATCATGACGGGTTTTTCGCACAACACATGCTTTCCGGCGCGCATAGCCCGAATGGAAAGATCTTTGTGATCGTCGTTGGGCGTTGCAACCAGAACTACGTCTACGTTGGGATCCTCCAGGATCTCTTCAAAGCTGGAATATGTGCGGAAGCCCTGATTGCGAGCCCATTGCTGCCGATCTTCCTTAATGTCAAAGGTGCCCGCAAGCACCATCTTTGTTTTGAGGTCCGTATCGCCGGGTTCCAGTTCGCGTCCGCGGGAACCATCGGTCATCCAGAGCGCCTGTCCGCTTCCAGTGGCAATAGCAACTGCATGGCCGCCGCCCATTCCACCGCAGCCAACAATGGCTACAGCAATCTTTCCATCGATCATAAGAAAAAGCCTCCCTTGTTTTGTTGTCGTTGTGAGACCGCGTTTCTGTTTGAGGCACAAAACGCAGTCTGTGTTTTTTACTATTCTACTTTTACATCATTTTTAAAGGATTGTCAAGGGATTTTTGAACATGGTTTCGCGCTTTTCCCGGGAAAAGAAAGACCGTATGGAAAAGGGGCGAGAAAATCCCGCCCCTTGATGGTAAAAGCAACCCGCCCGACCGTATTGTGCTTCTCAATAACCTGCTACATGAAAGCAGGTGGGTGCCCTCCCGCATGGTTCACGCTCCCTTCGTCCAGCGCCGGTCAAAGCCGGGCCGGGAGGTCTGCAATCCGCATACGGAGGGGGGCTCCCGATTATTTGAGTGTAGGGTTATTTGTGCACAGTCCGCGAATCGGGCAGGCAAAATCTGTTTTCTGCAATTTTTCCTTCATTATTCCTCTGGGGCGTCATAATAGGCGTCGTTGAAGCGACTCTCAAAAATATCCGCCAGCTTGTCAAGAAGCTCATCGCTTTCCACTTCCTGCAGCTGTTCCTCGCCATCTTCCTCTATCACTTCAAAAATGTAATAGGTTTCGGCTTCGGCGGAAATCTCCTCCGGATCCTGCTGGGTGGGGACCAGAGCCATGAAATGTCCTTCGTCAGTTTCCAGTTCATCAATAATTTCAAATTCGTGCTCCTGCCCATCGTCGTCGATCAGGGTCAGGAGGTCGACCTCGTATTCATGATCCATAATGTGCGCTCCTTTCCGAAAGCCTCTGCGCGTTTCTTGCTTTCTTAAAATCATTGTACTGAAAAAGAGAGCGAAAGTCAAGCAATAGAAATATTTAACATTGCCACGGCAGCGCCGCATCCCATAAAAGCTGCGCCCTTTTCTGTGAGCCTTGAATTTCTTCTTTTTTTGAGGTATACTAAACCCTTGATAGAGCCGCTTTTTCAGAATTTTTTGAAAGGTTTGATTGTGTGCTGAAATCTCTGTTCCTCAAATATAAAGAGATGATCCTCTACGTTTTTTTCGGCGGCCTGACGACGCTTGTTAACTGGGGCCTTTACTGGCTTCTGGCAGATCTCTGGTCTGTTCCTTATCTTTGGTCTACCGCGATTGCTCAAATTGCAGCCATTTTGTTCGCGTATGTCACCAACCGCATATGGGTGTTTGAAAGCAAGGTGCACAGCTTCCGGGGGATCGCGCTGGAAATGGCAAAGTTCTTTGGCTGCCGGGGGGCTTCATTTTTCTTGGATATCGCTCTCATGTATGTGGGCGTGGAGTTCCTCCACATGAATGACAAGGTGATGAAGCTCCTTTCCAATATCATTATTATTCTCGTAAATTACGGACTTAGTAAACTTTTTGTTTTCCGCAGTTCCCTGAAAAAAGACGTGGAAAATACTGAGGATTGACGAAAAGCGTTCAAAGGACTATAATAAAGTGTAATTATGTAAATTGGGAGGTCGGGCCATGGCTCCCAGACCAAAGGAAAGCGGGCAGGAATTTGAAGACCTTTCCAGCTATTCCTCCGCTAGAGTTCGTAAGGAAAAGCCTGTGAAAAGTCAGAAGGGCCGTCTGGCGGTACGGATCGTGGTCGCTGTGGTCTGTGTGCTGCTGATTGCCGTTGGGACTGTTATGATCTATGCGGCCGTCAACCTGCTGGCGGGGCTCACCACCGTTACGATCACAAAGGACCCTGAAAAGCTTGGTTTTTCTGCCGAGGCCGTTCTGGACGATAGCATTACGAATATTGCGCTGTTCGGCGTAGATTCCCGCAATGATCAGAATACAGAGTGCCTTTCTGACGTTATCATGATCCTTACTGTAGACAATAAGCATAGAAAGATAAAAATGACTTCCGTCCTGCGGGATTCCCGGGTCCCCATAGAGGGTGAGGCTTCCACCGGAGAATATCTGAACTGGGAAACGAAAATCAACGCGGCGTATTATTACGGAGGGCCCGAGCTGGCGATCCGCACGCTGAACCAGAATTTTGATCTTCGGATCGAGGATTACGTCACCGTGAATTTCGCGGGTATGGCTGTGATCGTCGACGCTTTCGGCGGTGTGGACCTGGAACTTACAGCGGAAGAGGTGCGGGAGATCAACAAGAATCTCTGGTCTCTAAGCCAAGAGGTTGAGAACCAAAAGGCAGAGGATCAGGCAGAGGGTATATATGACGTTCAATACCCAAGAATACTTCGGGAGGACTTTATTCCCGATGCCGGCGGGGAGTTGAATGTTGACAGCGGCAACTATGTGGGCGGCAGTTTCCATCTTAACGGCAATCAGGCTGTTGCCTACGGCCGTATTCGCAACGTTGGGAATGATTATGCCCGTGTGGACCGGCAGCACATGGTGCTCAGCGCTTTGATCGGTCGCCTGACGGATATGAGCTTTACCGATTATCCGGATCTTGTCAGAGAAATGATGCCTTACTGTGAGACCTCGCTGGAGCTTTCTGATATCGTGGGTCTGGCGCCTATCCTTGTCAGCGGTTTCACCATAGAATCGATAAGGGTTCCGGACATCAGCTATGAGACCGATTTGTATGACGGCGAAGCGGAGGACGGCATTTACTATCTGATTTATGATGTAAGTGCCGCTGCCGAGCGCATCAGCAGCTTCATTTTTGAGGAAGAATCGCCCTATTGGGAAAAGTTCGGCAATACTGCGGACAGCTCCGCAGAGGGCTAAACAACGGACAGGAGGTCTGAAAAATGGCTTATAAAGACGGCAGACACAGCGCCTCGCGTACCGCCTCAGGCAGAGGAAAAAGAGGCGTGGATTCCCGCGAGGCTCCCCGGCGGCGCGAACCTCTGGATGACCGTTATTATTACGAGGAACCGCGCAGAGGTGAACCCCGGCAGTTTGAGGATATGTCCAGCTATTCCTCTTCTCACAGGCAAAAGGAAGATAAAAGGGAATTGGAGCGTCAGAGGAAGCAAAAGGGCGGCAGGGCCAAAAAAGCCGTTATCATCTCGCTGGTGGTACTGCTTCTTCTTATCGGCGGTGCGGTTTATTATGTGTTCGGGTACATGCTGAAAGACCTCACGGTGGACGATCAGTTTACAAAAGATCGGGAAAAGCTGGGCATTGTTACCAGCACGGCGGAAGGCGACGAGCCCGTCGTCCTCGACGACAGCATCAGGAATATCGCCATGTTTGGCGTGGACGCCCGGGACGGTTCTTTCGAAGGCCTTTCTGACGTTGTGATGATCCTCACCGTGGATAACAAGCACGGAAAAATAAAAATGACTTCTATCCTCCGGGATTCCTGCGTTATTATGGAAGACGGAAGTTACGCAAAACTGACGGAGATATACAGCTACGGTGGGCCGGAGCTGGCCGTTAAGACCCTGAACCGCAATTTCAGTATCGGGAACCGGCCCCTGAATATCACGGAATATGTGACGGTGAATTTCGCTCGCATGGCGGATATTGTAGACGCCTGCGGCGGTGTGGAAATAGAATTGACGGCCCAGGAGGTCCAGCAGATCAACGTCAATCTCTGGAGTCTGGTGGTGGATGTGGAGGAACAAATAGAAGACGATAAAGCCAGCGGCACCTTTGAAAGCCGGGACGATTACGCCTATATCACCAACGCGGATTTCATGCCCAATATTTATGGGAATAAGAATGTTGACAGCGCTGATTATGAATACGAGGACGGAAAGTATCTCCTGAACGGAAACCAGGCCGTCGCGTATGGTCGTATCCGATATATCGACAGCGACGACATGCGGGCGATGCGCCAGCAGAACGTGTTGAAGGCGCTGATTGAACGGGTGCGGGGGAAGAGCAAGCTGGAATATCCGGAGATGATACGCCAGATCATGCCTATGTGCAAAACTTCTCTGGACTTCGGGGATATCACGGGCATGCTGCCCATCATGTTTACGAATTTCACCATCGAGACCCTGAATATTCCCGGCGAGGACGAGTCGGCCAGAGGCGGTTCCCTTCCCGGCCCCAGGTGGGTGTATGTGTACGATCTTGATTATGCTGCAAAACATATCAGCACCTTTATTTTTGAAAAAGACTCTCAGTATTTCGGAGCGGATTTTTATCCTGGAGAAGGCACTGTGCCCGATGTTCCGGAACCCTCCGGTGGTTCTTCTGAGGAGGCGGGC
This sequence comes from uncultured Acutalibacter sp., assembly GCA_964642055.1. GTDB lineage: Bacteria > Bacillota > Clostridia > Oscillospirales > Acutalibacteraceae > Acutalibacter. Next base: position 57,316 of record CAZXLM010000003.1, read on the forward strand.
TTTAATTCCGGGAAACTGCCAGAGGAGAGCAGTGAGCCAGTGAGCAGCGCCCCGGAGAGCAGCTGGCCGGAGGAGAACAGTGAACCGCCGGAAAGCAGCTATCCGGAAAGCAGTTGGCCGGACGATAACCCGATTGACAGCGAACCGCCGGACCTGCCTCCCGACGACGGTTCTGACGCGGGCGGCGATACCGACGGCTACGGTGGCGAAGGAGAGGTTGACGGGACAGGCGATGTGACTCCCTATTGATTTTCAGAAAGGAAGATTTGGTATGCAGGAACCGGTTTTGGTGATTCTGGCCGCTGGTGTGGGCAGCCGTTACGGCGGGGGCGGTTTGAAGCAGGTAGACCCTGTTGGAGATTTTCGCGAAAGAATTATCGACTATTCCTTGTACGATGCAAAAGAAGCTGGCTTTCAGAAAGCGGTTTTTGTGGTAAAGAAGGAGCAGCTTTCCGTTTTCCAGGAGGAGATCTTTTCCAGAGCCGGGAAATATATCGATATCGATTATGTATTTCAGGAGCAGGATGATATTCCGGCGGGCTTTTCCGTTCCGGAAGGGAGAACGAAGCCCTGGGGTACAGGACATGCGGCCCTAGCGGCGGCACGCGTTTTGGGAAACGCGCCTTATGCGGTCATCAATGCCGATGATTTTTATGGCCGGGACGCTTTTCAGAAAATTTACAGCTTTTTGAAAAATGCCAGGGACGGCGAAGCGCTGGACCTTGTCATGGTGGGCTTTTATCTGCGCAATACTGTTACCCCCAACGGCTCTGTGGCCCGCGGCGTGTGTAAAACGGAAAACGGCCGTCTGAAGGAAATTACGGAACGCACCCATATTGAGCAGCGGAAAGACGGCATCGCCTATACGGAGGACGATGGGAAGACTTGGATTTCCCTGCCGGGGGACACCATCGTCTCCATGAACCTGTGGGGATTTACCCCGGGCTTTACAACGGCGCTGGAGAAGGATTACGTCAGGTTTTTCCGGGAAGATGTGCCGAAAAATCCACTGAAGGCCGAACTTTTCCTGCCGTTTGTAGTAAACGACCTGCTGACGCAGGGGAAGGCCGGCGTGACGGTGCTTTCCTCGGCTGACAAGTGGTACGGCGTGACCTATCGGGAGGACAGGGAGCAGGTGGTGCAGGGGATCCGTTCCCTGACGGAACAGGGGCTTTATCCCTCGCCGCTTTGGAAATGATGGAAATAGGTCCCATTTTACCGTAAAATAAATCGGCCCTTTGGCTGGACCTTTCGGAAATACCGGAGGAGCGCCAAAGGGCGAGCAACCGGAGCCCGGCGCAAAAAGGATATTTCGCAGGGCGCGGGCCCCGGTCCTTGTGGACGATATCCAGATCGCTTCGGACATGCAAACGCGTAGCCGATTGCTTGCTAGTATTGTTGCCGGCTTTTTTCTCCCTATGCGCGGCAGCTTCAAAATTTTTTTGAAATGGGAAGTTCTCTCTTGCAAAACGCGGGACGGTATGCTATCATAATAAACGTTGTTTTAGCGCCTGTTCTGGAAGCTGATTTTAGGAGGAATAGATAAATGAAGGTATTTGAAATCGTATTTGGCATTGTGTTGCTGCTTTTTTCACTGGCGATCATCATTGTTGTGCTGCTGCAGGAAGGCAGCCAGAAAAATGTGGGCGTTGTCACCGGCGGCGCGGATACGTTCCTTTCCAAAAACAAGGCCCGTTCCGTGGACGCTTTTCTGTCCCGCTGGACCAAGTTTATTGCCGTTGGTTTTTTCATTTTCGTCATCGTTGTAAACGTGGTAATGTACTTTGTGAAATAAGGCGGATACCGCTGTTTGCTGAAGGATTTAAATAGGCAGCCGGTTTCCGGCTGCCTATTGGATTCATTGTGAGAGTTGTAGGGGAAAACTGCCCTTTTTAGGGCGGTTTCTTTGTGTAAACGGAAGGAAATATTCATGATTGCATTAGTAGACCGGGAAGAAGACAGGCAGCGCGTGCTGCGGCTCTGTGAAAAGACCGCCTTTGGCTGTAAAATCGCATCTGTTATCAGCTCTTATGGATTCGATAAGGGCTTCGCCTGTTTCTGGCTGGATACCGGATCGGACGTAGTGTTTTGCCATGCCGACGATTTGATGGTGATTTCCGGTACTGTGCTGAATGTTGATGAAGCGCGGGAATTTCTGCGGGCAGTAGGTCCTCGGACTGTGATGTGCGCAGTGCGAAATGCGGAAGCGCTGTCGCTGGGGGCAGCTGAGTCCGGCGATGTGCTGAAAAAGCAGTTGAATAAAGGAGAGGGAAAGACTCCGGATCCATATAGCGTAAATATCCGCGAGGTATATGGACTGTTAAAAGATAACGATATGGTGGACGAGTTTGAACCTTTTTATCTGGATTTTTCTCATAAGCTCCGACACAACGCGGCTCTGGCTTTCACGGAATACCGGGGTGAAGAGCTGGCAGGCTGTGCGGTTATTTCTTCCATGAGCAAATCCGCTGCGCTTTTGTCGGCAGTGGTGGTTCGTCCCGAATTCCGCCGACAGGGTATCGGCTCTGAGCTGATCCGGCGGGCGGAGGAGGCCTTTCCGGGAAAAACCATGTATGTATTCCGAGAAAAAGAGAAGCACCGGGAGTTTTATAAAAAGCTGGGATATTCCAAAGCGGACACCTGGGTTTATTCACAGCTGTAACGTAAGGGCGATTGGAATTGGAAAGAGGAAAAAGGAGAGAGACTGCAACCATGTATCCTTATTTTTCTATCAATGAAAAGCTGCAAGAGCTTTCTGACCGGGCGGAGAAACGTATCGCTTCGCGGTTTCGGGAAATAGAAGCTGTTCAGCGCTATAACCAGCAGAAAATGCTGGCGGCCTTTAACCGCGCCGGAGTCAGCGAAAGCCATTTTGCCGCCAGTACAGGCTATGGTTATGGGGATCGGGGACGGGACGTGCTGGACCAGGTATATGCCTACGCCTTTGGCGCGGAGGACGCCCTGGTGCGCTGGAATTTTGTCAGCGGTACGCATACGCTGACTGTAGCGCTGTTCGGCCTGCTTCGTCCCGGAGACGCCATGCTCTGTGTTACGGGAACGCCTTATGACACCATTCAGGGTGTGATCGGCATGGAGGGCAGAGAGGAGCCCGGTTCTTTGCGGGAATTTGGAATTTCCTATGACCAGCTTGACCTTCTGCCGGACGGCACGCCGGATTACGACGGTATGGAGCGAAAGATCTCCCCGGCATATAGAATGGTGTACATTCAGCGTTCCCGCGGATACAGCCTGCGTCCTTCGCTGACCGTGGCGGAGATTGAGAAAATCACGTCGATAGCCAAACGGAAGGCGCCGGATTGTATCGTCATGGTAGATAACTGTTACGGGGAATTTGTAGAGCTTGATGAGCCGGTTTCCCATGGTGCGGATATTATGGCGGGCTCCCTCATTAAAAACCCCGGCGGCGGCGTAGCTCCCACCGGCGGCTACATTGCAGGGCGCAAAGACTTAGTGGAGCTTTGCTCTTACCGTCTGACCACCCCCGGTACGGGGCGGGAGCTTGGCTGTACGCTGGGGCAGAACCGGGAGCTGTTCATGGGCGCGTTCCATGCGCCCCATGTGGTCGGCGAGGCGCTGAAAACTGCTGTGTATGCTTCTGCGCTGTTTTCCGAGCTTGGGTATGGTGTTACGCCCACCCCGGAAGAACCCAGGGGCGATATCATTCAGGTCATAGAGCTGAAGACTCGGGAAGCGCTGATCGCTTTTTGCAGGGGCGTCCAGAAGGGCGCGCCGGTAGACTCCTTCGTCGTACCGGAACCAAGCCCTATGCCGGGTTATGACAGCGATGTGATCATGGCGGCGGGCGCTTTTACACTGGGGTCGTCTATCGAGCTTTCCGCAGACGCGCCTCTGCGAGAGCCTTTTGCCGCATGGATGCAGGGCGGCTTAAATTTCCACAGCGGCCAGCTGGGGATTTTACTGGCAGCCGAGGAAATGCTGAACGAGGGCTTATTGAAGCTGTAATTTTTGGGAGAAAGACTTATGGGAACCAGGATTCTGCTCTGCGGCTTAAACGGCAGTGGAAAAAGCACCTTGGGTAAGCTTCTTGCCGAAAAATTGTGCTTCTATTTCATTGACCGTGAGGACCTTTATTTTCCGAAAACCCGCTCCCACTATCTTTACGACTCACCTCGTACCGAAAAGGAAGCGGAAGCGATTTTTTCCGCCGCGATACAGAAGCACGAGAATTTTGTATATGCTGCCGTGCGGGAAAGCTTCCCGGGAGTAGACCCTTCCATTTTTCAGCACATTTTTCTGCTTGAGGTTCCCCGAGAGGTTCGCCTGCGGCGGGTAAAGGAGCGCTCCTTTCAAAAATTTGGCGATAGAATGCTGCCTGGCGGCGATTTGTACAGACAGGAAAAGGAATTTCAAAATTTTGTAAAAGCCCGCCCGGAGGATTTGGTGGTTCGCTGGCTTGCGGAGCATCGCCTTTCCGCTGTTCGGATAGACGGTACAAGACCTGTCGAGGAAACTGCGGATTACTTGATGTCCCTGTTGAAAGAAACAAAAAATTGAAACCAGTCCGAGAGATTTTCTCCCGGACTGCTGTTGTTTTTTAGAAAGTAAAAAATTTTCAAAATTCCCTTGACTGAAACACGGTGTCGTACTTTATAGTGAGCACAGGAAAGAGGCGAGAGGCTAATGGACAAAATAATGACAGTAACCGAGGTGTCGAGAGAATATGACGTTTCCCCCAGAATGCTGAGGCACTATGAGACGCTGGGGCTTATCTCCAGTGCCAGACGGGAAGGGTATGCCTATCGGGTGTACACTGAGCAGGACATTGCCCGTCTTCGGCAAATTCTGGTTCTTCGTAAGCTGCGGGTATCTCTCAAGGACATCAAGCTGATTTTGGAAGATGCCAGCGCTGTCTCTGCCATTGCCGTTTTTGAGCGGAACCTTGCCCAGTTGAACGAGGAAACGAGAGCTCTGTCCAGCGTGCGGGACATTTTAGAGCAGTTTCTCGGGCTTTTAAGGCAGCGTGTGCTTATTCCGGCGGGAAAAACGCTTCTAAGCGATGAAAAGCTCCTTGACCTGGCTAATTCCCTTGCTTCTTCCGCAACACAAATTTCCCCAGAGAGGAGAAGTACTATGCAGGAAGATTTGAACAGAGCAGAAAAGATATCTGGTGCCATGGCAGACGTACGCATCGTTCATCTGCCCGCCGCCACGGTGGCGTCCGCCCACTTTATCGGAGAAGACCCGGAGGACAGGGCGGGGGAGATGATTTCCGATTTTGTCCGGGAAAACCGGGTGTGGGAAAAGTTTCCCGGGCTTCGGCTGTATGGCTTTAACCACCCGAATCCCGATGCAACAGGGTACCACGGCTACGAATTTTGGGTGACGATTCCCGAAGATATGGAAGTCGCGCCTCCCATTCAGAAAAAGAAGTTCCCGGGAGGAACCTATGCGGCGCACATGATCCAGATGGGGAATTTCCACGAATGGGCATGGCTGGACCAGTGGGTTCGGGAAAGCAAAGAATACGATTACTGCGGGTGCGGCGACCCGGACGTTATGTACGGTTCCCTGGAGGAGCATTTAAATTTCCACGACCATATCCAGATGACTCCCGAAGGGGAGCCGGAAACGACCCAGATTGACCTGCTGATCCCCGTAAAGAAACGGTAAGCCCAGAACAGCCAAAACCTGAACAAGCTGCGGCTTGTTCAGGTTTTTGCTTTTATCTCTCCGTTCCAGAGGTGCTTTTTCAAATCGACCCTGCCGTCGGGGAGAAAGGTGATCCCCTCCTGCTCCAGCATTCCCCGTTGGACATCTTTCCCACCGAAGGCCTGGTCACAGCACAGGGTGCCGTCCGCGTACAAAACCCGGTGACAGGGAAGACCGGCAGGGGCGCGGTACATGGCGGCTCCCGCGATACGAGAAGCTCTGGGACTGCCCGCCATAGCGGCAAGCTGTCCGTAGGTCGCCACTTTCCCAGCGGGGATCTGACTGACCAGCAGATAAAGCCTTTGGGGAAAGGTATCCATAGAGCTCATTCCTTTCATCGTCTTTGTTATAGTATAACTTTTACAATATAAATCTGCAAGCGCGGGCTATAACAACTCATTGTACTTTTCGTGTTGATGGAACAGGGCGCCGGCAATTTCACTAAGCACAGATTGAAAGTAAAGATCGGCTGTGCTATAATCAGAGCAGCAAATTGGAATTTATTGTGCTTCAGCACAAAGGAAGAAGAAGAGATAGTTGTGACTTTTGTAGAAGCACTTGATAGTCAGAATCTGGAGATGATACGAAGGTTTCCTAAAGCGGATTTACATAATCATTTTGTTCTTGGCGGCAGTCGGGAGTATATATTCAATGAGACCGGATATAAAATCAAATCCATAACCGCCCCCTTAAAATCTATGAGTGAAATGGACTTTTGGAGCAGCAAATATATTGGAAATCGATTTAATAGTCCAAAAGGAAGGAAACTCTTGATTGAGGCAACGTTTGAACAGGCTAAATCTGATGGAATAACGGTATTGGAAATAGGCGAAGATGTGTGGGGACTTGGCGAGTTTTTTGATAATGACATTGAGAAATTGATCTTTTCTTTCCAAGAAGCAAACTCCAGGATAGCTCCAGAAATCGACTTGCGTTTACAAATTGGATTATCAAGACATTGTCCGGCTGATTATCTGATGAATTGTTTATCTAACTTCTGGGGACATAAAGAATTTTATTCTATTGATCTTTATGGTGACGAGATGGCACAACCCATAGAGAGCTTCATCCCTATCTATGATAAAGCTGCTGAAAACGGACTTGTGTTGAAAGCTCATGTGGGCGAAGCGTGATTTTCATATCCTGAACATTGATAATTGTTTCCTGCTTACATTTTGGACAGTAGAGAGGAAAGTTTTTTAATTCCGTGTCTTCCCGTATAATATGAAAATAAAGATAGGCGGTGATGATATTATATGCTAACTATATTTCAGAATGGATATATTGCCCTGTATGCGGCAATAAAACCCGTACTATTCATCAAATTGCTTTGTTTTTTTCAATATCCACAATGCGTAACTTACGCTAACAATACATAATACTGCACTTGAAATAATATGAAACTTCATTGAAGAATTTTCAACAGCAAAAACGCTCGAAGAATTTACAAAACTATGTGCAATAATACACGGT
>CAZXLM010000004.1:0-60813 GCA_964642055.1 uncultured Acutalibacter sp.
GCCCACCGCAGGTGTGTTATAATGATCATAAAGCTGTGGTCGGGCCGGCTGCCGGCGGACAGAGCAAAGCAGCTTCCCGATTGCCCACCGCAGGTGTGTTATAATGATCATAAAGCTGTGGTCGGGCCGGCTGCCGGTGGATAGAGCAAAGTGGCTTCCCGATTGCCCACCGCAGGTGTGTTATAATGACTGCAAAGCTGCGGTCGGGTCGGCTGCTGGCGGACAGAGCAAAGCAGCTTCCCGACTGCCCACCGCAGGTGTGTTATAATGATCATAAAGCTGTGGTCGGGCCGGCTGCCGGCGGACAGAGCAAAGCGGTTTCCCGATTGCCCACCGCAGGTGCAGAATCTGAAGCAAAGAAGTGATACGTTTGCCATCGCCCCTTGCGGACAGGATCCGTCCCGCCTCTCTGGACGAGGTGGTGGGCCAGAAGCATATTCTCGGACAGGGAAAGGCCCTGCGGAAAATCATCGAGTCCGGCCAGATCCCCAATATGGTGTTTTACGGCCCCTCCGGCGTGGGAAAAACCACGGTGGCTTCCATCATCGCGCAGAATACCGACAAGTTGCTGGTAAAGCTTAACGGCACCACCGCTTCCACCGCCGATATCAAGGAGGCTGTCTCCAGGATCGGCACTTTCGAGGGGATCAACGGCATTCTGCTGTATCTGGACGAGATCCAGTATTTCAACAAAAAGCAGCAGCAGACTTTATTGGAGTTCATCGAAAACGGCAGCGTCACCCTGATCGCTTCCACCACGGAAAATCCCTATTTTTATGTATATAACGCCATTTTGAGCCGTTCCACCGTGTTTGAGTTCAAGCCTGTGGAGCGGGAGGAGATCGAAAAGGCGGTCGATCGCGCCTTCTCCATTCTCGCGGAGGAACAGGGCCGCCCGATCCTTCCGGAGGAAGGCGTCTGCCGTCATATTTCCTTTGCCTGCGGCGGCGATGTGAGAAAGGCCATGAATGCGGCGGAACTGTGCGTCCTTGCCTGCGACAGCGGGGAAGAAGAGATCTCCATCACCCTGGAAAGCGCCAGAGAGCTGACCCAGAAAAGCGCTTTGCGGTATGATAAGGGCGGGGACGAGCATTACGATATCCTCTCCGGCTTTCAGAAATCCATGCGGGGTTCTGACCCCGATGCGGCCCTCCACTATCTGGGCCGCCTGCTGGAAGCGGGAGATATGCCCTCCGCCTGCCGCCGCCTGATGGTCTGTGCCTGCGAGGACGTGGGCCTTGCTTGGCCCCAGATCATTCCCATTGTAAAGGCGGCTGTAGACGCCGCCATGATGGTTGGTATGCCGGAGGCCGGGATCCCTTTGGCGGACGCGGTGGTGCTGGTCAGCACGGCTCCAAAGTCCAATTCGGCCTATACCGCCCTGGACCGGGCCCTGGCCGATATACGGGCGGGCAAGACGGGTCCCGTTCCCCGGAATCTTCAGAACAAGCACTGCGATGGGGACGAGGTGGAGCGCAAGGGCCAGTTCTACGAATATCCTCACAATTATGCAAACCACTGGCTTCCTCAGCAGTACCTGCCGGATATTCTGAAGGACGCTGTCTATTATGAATTCGGCGACAATCGGAATGAGCAGAGCTTTAAAAGCTACTGGGAAAAAATCAGGAATAATCAGGCGTAAAAGTCTGTATGATAGTAAAGGCCGGACCTGTATTCAGATCAACTAACGGAGGTATAAAAAGTGAAACCGCTTGTTCTGCAAAATTTTTCCTACGGCATGTACGCGATCGGAGTAAAGGACGCGAAAAAGCCCAGCGCCTGCATTGTAAATTCGGTGATGCAGATCTCACGGGCGGCTCCGTCCATTCCGCCGCTGGTGGCGGTGAGCATGGACAATGCGAATTACAGCGGCGAATGTATAGAGAAAAATGGTATTTTTACCATTTCCGTGCTCTCCCAGAAAACCCCGGCTACAGTCATCGGCGCCCTGGGCTTCGTTTCCGGCCGGAAAGCGGATAAGCTGGAAAACGTCCGGCACAAGGTGCTGGAAGAGGGCGTGCCGGTCATCAAGGAAAACGCCTGCTGCTGGTTTTTGTGCCAGGTAAAGGATAAACTGGAGATCGGCGGGCAGAAGCTGTTTATCGCAGAGATCGTTGCCGGCAGCGATGAATCTGTGGGCATTCCCATGACGTATGAGTATTATGTAGAGCAGCTGGGCGGCGCAGCGCCCCTCAAGTCGCCTACATACCTGCCGCCGGAGCTGACCTTCGACAAAAACAGCGGCGAGAGCTTTGTCTGCTCTGTGTGCGGGTATGTGTACAGCGATCAGGATTTCGGCTTTGAAGAGCTTCCGCCGGACTGGACCTGCCCTATCTGCAAAATGCCTAAAAAGGCCTTTATACGGAAAAAGTAAAGAAAATCGCTCCCGTACAGGCGGGAGCGATTTTTCTGTCAGGAAGTCCGTTTGTCAGGTGTTTCTGAAATCTGTGATCATGTATTTATCGCTTTGGGGCGGCGAATAGACAAATTCGTCCATGTGGGAGCCGTTATAATAGTATTCCGGCGGCGCGGGCTTTGCAGGCTCCGTGTCGAAGGTCTCAATGATAATGAGCTTGATTTTCATTCTGGCAGGAAGAATGCTCTTGATAAATACGCTGGCCTGCTGGCCGGGGAAGATATTTTCCCGCACCTCCGCAAGCCCCGCCAGGTTTGGCGCCAGCTCTACAAATACGCCGTAGCTTTCAATGCTGCGAATGATGCCGGCCACGGTCTCTCCCGGCTGGAATCTGGCGGCGTTTTCTTCCCACGTGCCCAAAAGCTCCTTGTGGGAAAGGGTGACTCTGTTGTTTTCCCTGGACTTGACCACCGCCCTGACATCCATGCCCACGGAAAAGCGTTCCCGAGGGTGCTCGATGCGGGAAACGGAAATGGCGTCGATAGGGAGCAGGGACACCACGCCGCAGCCGATATCGGCAAAGACGCCGAAGGGTTCGATATGTGTGATGCGCGCGTCGAGAATATCGCCGGAGCGCAGCTGGTCAATGTATTCCTCTCTGCATTTTTCCTGGGCGGCCCGCCGGGAAAGCAGGGCGGTCACTTTGCCGTATTCGTCCTGGATCAGTTCCTGCACCAGAAAGCAGACGGGCCGGTTGACCCTGGAAATAATGGCAATATCCCGAACACTGCCGTCTTTGATGCCGATAGCGCCTTCCTCTCTTGGAATGATTCCTTTCATGCACCTGAGATCCACGATCAGATTGTGGCTGCTGTCGCACATAAGGGCGCGGGCTTCCAGGATCTTTCCATCGCGCATGGCTTCTGCAAGAAAAGCGGGAGATTGCAGAGAGGCTTTATTTTCAAACGTGTCTATCAAATGACCTTCCGGGTAAAATTTCATCGTGCTGACCATTCCTTTCTTAGGCGGGAAACGTCCATCCTCCTTTTGCTACAAAAGAATATATGAGCGGATCGAAAAGAAAATACCGGACGGGTCCGGAAGCGCGCCGTCCGGCGAGGCCTCTCCTTCAAGCCCGAAGGACCGCGAAAAACACAGAAAAAAGAAGCGGTGCTTTACCACAAGGGGGTGGAAACATCGCTTCTTTTTTATGGGACAGCTCACAGCTTCACGTTGTCGGCGGACATGGAGGGCAGATCGCCCAGGTTGTTGCTCTCGTTCCCATCAGGCAGAGAGCGCAGGTATTCGCTGCCGTTCCGGCTGGCAATGGCCACACCCCGGATACCGCCCTGCTTTGCCAAGGTCACGCCCTCGTGCTTGGAGAGCACCCTGCCGTCGGAAAGCTCATATCCGGAAATCTTTCCGTTTTTTCGTATGAGGCCGGTAATGCTCTTGGCGTCCTTGTTTGGCACGGGATTCATGATGTTGATGTTAGCCGGCAAATTGCCGATCCTGCCGTTGTGTTCCTGACTCATTGCGGATTCCTTCCTTTCCGGGCGCGTTGTCGCCGCGCCTGCGCCGGAGCGCAAGATTTCTTAAAGCTTCACAGGATAGTTTGGTTTTCCCGCGCTGCCTTTATACGGCAAAAAGCAGGCAAGACGAAATTTTGCGAAAATTTGGGCTGCGTCCTTTTCCTTTTTTCGGGAAAGTTATGGATTGCTTTCTTTCGAGAAATGAGCTATAATTTTTTAAATATGTCCCGCTTTATGATCAAATGATTTGGAAAGGACTGGTTGGAGCAATGGAAGCACAAACCCGCAGATCGCTGGAAATCGCCGCGGCAAAAATACGTCTCGGGATATTGGAGGGTGTGTATCACGCGAAGTCCGGGCACCCCGGCGGTTCTCTTTCCGCAGCGGATATTTTTACTTATCTCTATTTCCGCGAGATGAATATTGATCCCCGAAATCCCAAGGATCCCGATCGGGATCGTTTTGTCCTCTCCAAGGGGCACTGCGCTCCCGGCCTGTATGCCGCCTTGGCGCTGAAGGGGTATTTTGACGAAGCTGAGCTCAAGAAGCTTCGCCACATCGGCGCCATGCTCCAGGGCCACCCGGACATGAAGGGGACTCCCGGCGTGGATATGAGTTCCGGCTCTCTCGGCCAGGGCATTTCCACCGCGGTGGGAATGGCTTTGGCGGCAAAGCTGGACGATAAGTCTTACCGCGTGTACACTCTTGTGGGCGACGGGGAAAGCGAAGAGGGTCAGGTTTGGGAAGCGGCCATGTTTGCCGGGCACAAAAAGCTGGATAACCTGTGCGTGATCCTGGATTATAACGGCCTGCAGATCGACGGCCCTGTTTCTCAGGTGGGCGGTCCTGAGCCGCTGGACGAGAAATTCCGGGCCTTTGGGTTTGAGGTCATGAATATTGACGGGAACGATTTCGAAGAAATAGAGAAGGCCTTTTCTGCCGCGAGAGCCTGCAAAAAAAAGCCCTTTGCCATCATCGCGAAAACCGTAAAAGGGAAGGGCGTGTCCTTTATGGAAAATCAGGTGAGCTGGCACGGCAAGGCTCCCAACCAGGAGCAGTATGAGCAGGCGAAAAAGGAACTGACCGAAAGTCTGGAGGTGCTGGAAAATGCGTGAAATCATTAAAAAGGCGACCAGGGAAAGCTTTGGAGAAGCGGTGACCGCTCTGGCGGAGCAGGATCCCGATATCGTGGTGCTGGACGCAGACCTGGCGGAAGCCACCAAGACCGGCATTTTCAAGAAAAAATATCCCGACCGCTTTATCGACTGCGGCATTGCCGAGTGCAACATGATAGGCATTGCCGCCGGTCTTGCTACCTGCGGGAAGATTCCCTTCGCGGCGTCCTTTGCCATGTTTTCTGCCGGGCGGGCTTTTGAACAGGTTCGCAACTCCGTGGGCTATCCCCATTTGAATGTGAAGATCGTTGGCTCCCACGCGGGTATTTCCGTGGGGGAGGACGGCGCTACCCACCAGTGCTGTGAGGACATCGCCCTGATGCGCGCAATTCCCGGTATGGTGGTTCTGAACCCCTGCGACCATTATGAAATGCAGGCTGCGGTGAAAGCGGCGGCAGAATATAACGGCCCCGTGTACCTCCGCCTGGGCCGCCTGGCGGTGGAAAGCGTCAACAATAACGACGACTACCGGTTCGAGATTGGCAAGGGCATCACCCTGAGAGAGGGCGGCGATATCACGATCATTGCCACAGGGCTGATGGTGGGCGAGGCGGTCAAGGCCGCCGACCGTCTGAAGGAGCAGGGAATCAGCGCCCGAGTGCTGGATTTCCACACCGTCAAGCCCCTGGATACCGAATTGGTTTTGAAGGCTGCAAAGGAAACCGGGAAGATCGTCACCGCCGAGGAACACAGCGTCATCGGTGGACTGGGCGAAGCGGTCAGCTCTTACCTGTCCGAAGTCCTGCCCACTCCTGTGATGAAGATCGGCGTCAACGATGTGTTCGGCCATTCCGGGCCTGCCGCAGAGCTTTTGAAGGAATTCGGCCTCAGCGCAGAACACATTGAAGAAACGGTGAAAAAGGCGCTGGGAAGATAAAGCATTTAGAAAGAGCCTTGAAGTTTCGAGGCTCTTTGCTGTGAAGGGATAAGCGATGGAAATTTTGATTCGCGACGCCGTCTTGGCGGACTGCGGGGAACTGGCTCGGCTGAACCGGGAGGAAATGGGGTACGACTATCCGCCGGAGCAGACCATGGAAAAGCTGGAAAAGCTTTTGAAGGACGGCCGAAACAAAATCCTGGTGGCCCAGTATGAAGGAAAGCTCATAGGCTATCTGCACCTCTGCGACTATGATCTGCTGTATGCGGACCATCTGAAAAACGTTATGGGGATCGCGGTCAGCGCCGATTGCCGCCGTATGGGGATCGGCAGGCTGCTGCTGGAAGCGGGGGAAAAATGGGCCAAGGAGACCGGAGCCGCAGGCGTGCGGCTCAATTCCGGGGAGACCCGCACCGGAGCTCACGCTTTTTATCGGGCTATGGGTTATGAGTCCCATAAAAAGCAGCTTAATTTTAAAAAAGAGGTTTGAGGAGTGATTGAACATGAGAAAGGCGCTTTCCTTGCTGCTGGCTCTCTTTCTGCTTTTGCAGCTTTCTGTGACCGCTTGGGCGGCGGGAGATGGCGAGAACGTTCTGGAAACCAAAGCCAGCTCTTTTTCTTCCCGCGTCCCCCTTTCCACGGTGAAAAAGTGGTGCGAGCACGGTACGGAATATTTTGACAAATTCGGTGTGACCAGAGAGAAGCTTGTAAAGGAGCTTTCTGCTCATGAGCATGACAACTACTACCTGGGAACGCCTGAAATAGGCATGGACTGGCAGTCTCCCAACGGTGATATTTCTTACAATGGCGCGCCGGGGACGAACTGCGCGGGGTTTGTGGCCTATGTCTTGCGAAAATGCGGACTGAAAAGCGCCGAAGTCATCGCGACCATGAAAAAAGGAACGTATACCAGCTGGGGAGGCGGCAGGCCCTACGCAATGCTTTCCAATGCCAGCAATTACTGCACCCTGGTGCAAAAGGGGAACCTGATTGCCCATGTGTTCGGCAGCCGCGATGAGATGTTGAAAAGCGGAAAATGTGAAAAAGGGGACATCATTCTCCGCCTTTGGACCAACAACTTTAGCGACCCAAACGACCACGATAACCATTTGATGATCTTCTGGGGCAGCCGCCCCAGTGAAAATAAGGTGTGGCACACGGCTTCCGGCAGGAATCATATTGGAGAGATGATTCACGAGGCCGGAGCGTCCTTCATTCTGATAAAATTTGCGCCGCCCTCACCGCCTGTGGCGGGCTTCCAGGACGTTTTTGAGCGCAACTGGTATGCGGGCGCGGTGCGGTATGTGAAAGACAACGGCCTGATGAGCGGCACGGAGCGGGACGCGTTTGACCCCGCCGGGTTCACCACCCGGGGGCAGCTGGTCTCTATCCTGTGGCGCATGGCCGGGTCGCCTGAAGCGGCCGCAGAAGGGTCGGCGTTTTCCGATGTGTCTCTGGAAAAATATTACGCGCCCGCCATTTCCTGGGCGGCGGAAGCGGGGATCGTTTCCGGCTACCCGGACGGTACCTTCCGCCCGGAGCGCAGGCTTCTCCGCCAGGATATGGCCCTGGTCTTTTATAAGTACTGCGCCGCTTTGGGAATGGGTACGGAGATCGAAGTTCCAGACGGGCTTTCACCGTTTCAGGATTCGGAGGAAGTGGAGAGTTATGCCCGGCAGGCCATGGAATGGGCGGTCGATACGGGTCTGATCGCCGGGACCGCTCCCAGCCTCCTGTCTCCGCTGCGCTCTACGCCCCGCTGTCAGACGGCGGAGATCGTGATGCGCTTCCACAAAAAATATCTGGCCGAACCGGAAGCCGTATAACAGCAAAACAGAGCAGAGGGCAGGAAGCAGAAGGTTTTCTCTGCCTTGAGCCGGAGCATACGGCGGGTTTCTGCCGTATGCTGGCGGATAATTGCTCCGTGGTCCGCGTCTGCCGGGGCGATCGTGTTGTCGTGACCAATATGCTGTACAGCGCGTCGGACCTGGAACAGCGCCGGCTGGAAAAATGCTTGCAAGAAAAGCACTGAAATGAGCAAAATAAATGCACCCGGTTATCTTTCAGGAGTTTTGTGCGGAAAGAGATTGTAAAATCGGGAAAGCTGTGATAGAATCTTTTCGGTTTTCGGAAGGAAAATCCGCAATAAAGAATCGAGGGCGTTTTTACCATGGAGGAAGAACAGCCGAAACAGGGACTTGTTTCTTTTTTTACGGTCAGACATTTAAAAACCTTTGGGATCGTCAATCTGGGTGTGTTTTTGCTTTCCGTCGGCGTTTACTTTTTTAAATTTCCCAATAATTTTACCACCGGTGGCGTCACGGGCATCGCGATCATTTTGAACAGTCTCTTTCCCGTGATTTCCCAGGCTACCTTTATGTCGATCGTCAATGTGCTTCTTCTGCTCTTGGGATTTTTGGTGCTGGGAAGGGAATTCGGCATGCTGACCACCTATTGCAGCCTGATGTTTTCCCTGGAGACATGGCTTCTGGAAAAGCTTTATCCCATGGCGGCTCCGTTTACAGACCAGCCTATGCTGGAGCTGATGTTTGCTATCATGCTGCCTGCGGTGGGTTCTGCACTGATGTTTAACTGCAATGCCTCCAGCGGCGGCACGGACATTGTCGCCATGATTTTGAAGAAGTATACCAGCCTTACGGATATCGGAAAGGCCCTGTTTGTCAGCGACAGTCTGATCGCTGCGTCTTCCTGCTTTTTCTTTGGAGTAAAGACCGGGCTTTTTTCTCTGCTGGGCCTGTTCCTGAAGGCTTTTGTGGTGGATTCTGTGATCGAAAGCATCAATTTGTGCAAATTCTTTTCCATCGTCACCTCCAAGCCCGAGGAGCTTTGCGATTATATCATTCACGATTTGAACCGCAGCTCCACAGTGGTGGACGCACGGGGCGCTTATTCCCACGAGAACAGGAAGGTGGTGCTCACCGCCTGCAGACGGGGCGAAGCCGTAAAGCTGCGGAGAAAGTCTAAGGAGATCGATCCACATTCCTTTATGTTCATCACAAACACCAGTGAAATTATTGGAAAAGGCTTTCGCTCTGTATGAGTGTCGCGCCGCCTGAAGACCTGTAGGGAGTCTTTAGGCGGCTTCTTTTTCGATTGGGTTTGAAAAAGGCTGAGATCCATGGTATGATAGGAGAAAATGGGAAAGGACGGTCGAAAACATGGAAAACGGCGTCAAAAACCCTTATCAGGAGGAGTTCTGCGAAATCTACCGTGAAAAAGTAGCCAGAGAGGGGAGCGAGAAGCTTCTAAACTGGCTTTCTACCACGGATTTCTTTACAGCCCCGGCCAGTACAAAATTTCACTGCGCCTGTGAAATGGGGCTTGTCCGGCACAGTGTCAATGTGTACAGGGTCCTGCGGGAGAAGTATTTTGAAGAAGGGGACAGCGAGGAAACCTTTGCTTTGTGCGGCCTTCTGCACGATGTCTGCAAGGCCCAGTTTTACAAAGTTTCCACCCGGAATGTAAAGAACGACGAAACGGGCGTATGGGAGAAAAAGCCCTATTATTCCATAGAGGACGCCTTTCCCTACGGCCATGGGGAAAAATCCGTTTACCTGATTGAGCGGTTTGTCCGCTTAAAGCCTGCGGAGGCCATGGCCATTCGCTGGCATATGGGCGGCTTTGACGATGCCGTCAAGGGAGGAAGCTTCGCTGTCAGCGCCGCGTTTGACCGGTATCCTCTGGCGGTAAAGCTGCATTTGTCGGATCTGGAGGCGACCTATCTGGTGGAGCATGGCACCTCAGAGGTCCGCCGGTGATTTTTCAGAAAACGAGGGACAAAAATGGATGCGATCATCACCTATGACCTTTCCAAAGCATACGGAAACCGCGAGGCTCTTTCCGGCGTAAACCTTCAGGTGCCGGAAGGGAAGGCTTTTGCCTGCGTAGGGCAGGCTGGGGCCGGGAAAACCACGTTGATCCGGCTGCTTTCCGGACTTTCCAGATCCACTGCGGGAGAATGCGCCGTAATGGGATATTCTCCGATTTTTGAAACGGAGAAGCTGCATGCCGTGGCGGGAACGGTGCTGGACTCCGCCCGTATGTACAAAAGCATGACGCTTTCCGAAAATCTGCGCTTTTTCGCAGGGATCAACGGAGTGGACGAAAACGACGCCATCGATCGGACTTCTTTCCTTCTCCACAGGCTGGATATCTGGGAGAGCCGCGATGAGAAAATCGGCGCTCTTCCGACTGGTGTGCTGCGGCGGGGCTCTCTGGCCCGCGCGCTGATGCACAGCCCACGGGTCCTCTTGATGGACGAGCCGGCGGACGGTCTGGATAAGGAGACGGCCGACAGTGTAAAAGAGCTGCTTTCCCAGCAGGTCTCTCAGGAGGGCGTTGCGGTCCTGTTGTGTACGCGGAATATGGAGTATGCCCAGCAGCTCTGCGACGGCTTTGCTCTGCTGAACGAAGGCCGCGTTATGGCAAGAGGCGATCTGGAAAGCTTGCGGAAGAGTACAGGCGTTCGGTATCGAGCTGTCCTGCGGCTGGGTGAAGGGGAGACCCCTTCCGGAAAGTTCCGGTTCAAAGACGGGCTTTGGGAAAAAGAGATACGTTCAGAGGAAGAGCTTCCAAAGATCATTTCTCAGACTGTCCGCGAGGGGAAAAAGCTTTACGAAGCGCGGCTGGAAAAACCGGCGCTGGAAGAAATTTACGCCGCCTGTCTTACCGGCGGTTTACAGAAAGCAGATGATTTTGATGAACAGAGCGACGAATACGAGGGGGAGTGGGAAGAGGAATGGGAGATCCCAGACCTCCCGGACGGCGGATCGGAGCCGGACGCCTCAGAGGCAGCCAGAGAGGAACAGCCGGAATATGAGGCAGCCGGAGAGGAATGGCCGGAATACGAGACAGACGGAGAGGACGGCCCCGAAGACCAATAAGCTTTTTTCTTCAGCGGAATCCGTTTTGGCGAAAAAGGACCTGAGCGCCATCTGGAACCGGAAGGGGATCCGCGCGCTGCTGATGGCGATGCCGGTGGCCCTGACGGTGATTGTTCCCCTTGTGTATTTTGTGGTGATAAGCCTGCTGCCTGAAGGGGAGAAAGGGCAGCTTCCGAAAACGATCCAGATCCTCCTCTCTGCAGAAAATGCAGATTACGGTCATCGGCAGTTTTGGATGAACGCCTTTACCACACTGATGTGCCCGGTCCTGTTTTTGTGCGTTCCCATCGTGTGCTCAGTGGCGTCGGCCTCCTGCGCGTTTGTCAGCGAACGGGAAAACGGCACCCTTGAAACTCTGTTTCTTTCATCAATGAATGCAAAAAGCGTGTTTAACGCCAAAATTACGGCCTGCACGTTGATCTCGGTGATCATTTCACTCATTTCCTTCGTGTTGTTCGCAATCACAGTGTCTATCGCCGACCTTATGCTTTCCGCACCTTACTTTTTCAGTCTGGAATGGCTTGTGACCGCTGTGCTTCTCATGCCCTCTCTGGCGCTGTTTTCCGTCGTCTTTGTCACCCTGATCCTGCCCAGAGTGTACAGCACTGGAGAAGCGCTTCAGACCATGGGCTACCTGATACTCCCGTTTGTGCTTCTGTACCTTGTGCAGCTTACCGGCGTTTTCCAGATCACGTTTCTTTTCCTGATCGTGCTGGCGCTGGTTTTGATGGCGCTTTCCATCGTTCTGTTCAATCTTTCCGCCCGCAAATTCCGGGCGGAAAACCTGACTGCCCGAAGCAAAGCGGAGTGAACGGCTTGCAGGGCCCTCTTTTCCTTGCAGTTTTTTCGCAGATGTAGTAAAATATATTTGTATATCAATTTGGAGGAGTGTTCGACTTTTGGAAAATCGCTTGTCCCAGCCCCTGCCTTTTTTGGGCGATGCGGCTGAGATCATGAAAGAAAGGGCCAGAGACGGTACGCCGGTGGCCTATATCCGCACCTATGGCTGCCAGCAGAACGTGGCGGACGGAGAGAAGATAAAGGGAATTTTGGCCGAGATGGGGTTTTCTTTTACGGAAACTCCGGAGAACGCCGATTTTATCCTGTTCAATACCTGTGCCGTGCGGGAACACGCAGAAGACCGGGTATTTGGCAATGTAGGAGCGCTGAAAAGCGTGAAGCGCCGGTATCCCTCCACCCTGATCGCCGTCTGCGGCTGTATGACGGAGCAGGAGCATGTAGCCCGGCGGCTGAAGGAAAGCTTTCCCTTTGTGGATATCGTATTCGGGACCCACATGATCCACCGGCTGCCGGAAATGATCGTCACCGCTGCTTCCCACAGCGAGCGTGTTTTCCTGCGCGGCGGAGAGGAAGAAGAAATGCTGGAAGGGCTGCCCGTTCGGCGGGACGGGACTTCCCGGGCCTGGGTCACGGTGATGACGGGCTGCGACAATTTCTGCTCCTATTGTATTGTGCCCTATGTTCGGGGCCGGGAAAAGAGCCGGGAGCCGGACCGCGTAGTAGAGGAATGCCGGGAGCTGGTGGAGGCTGGATACAAAGAGATCACCCTGCTGGGGCAGAACGTCAATTCCTATGGCAAGGGCCTTTCAGAAAACGTCAATTTCGCGGAGCTTCTCCGCCGGCTGGACCGCCTGGAAGGAGATTTTCGTATCCGCTTTATGACTTCCCACCCCAAGGACGCTTCTCAGGAGCTTTTCGACGTGATGGCGGAAAGCCGGCACATTCCCCACTGTATTCACCTGCCCTTTCAGTCTGGAAACGACCGGGTGCTAAAGGAAATGAACCGCAAGTACGACCGGGAGAAATACCTTTCCCTGATCCGTTATGCCAGAAGGGTCATGCCGGACGTAAGCTTTACTTCCGACGTGATCGTGGGCTTTCCGGGAGAGACCTATGAGGAATTTCGGGATACGCTGTCCCTGGTTCGGGAGGTGGAATTCACAAACCTTTTCACCTTTATCTATTCCCCTAGAAAGGGGACAAAAGCGGCGGAAATGCCGGATCCCGTCCCCCATGAGGAAAAGACCAGGTGGTTCGCAGAGCTTCTGAAGGTGCAAGAGGAGATCGCCGCACGGAACTGCCAAAAGCTTGTCGGGACAAGGCAGCGGGTGCTGGTGGAAAGCCGAAACGAAAAGAACGGCCTGCTGCAGGGCCGGGCCTTAAGCAGCGTGATGATAGATTTCCCCGGCTTTCCCGAAAAGGTGGGAGAGTTTGCAGAGGTGGAAGTTGCCGAAGCCAGGGGCTGGACCCTGCGGGGGAGGGAACTTCCATGAATATTCTGCTTTTGAATATGAGTCCCAAGAATGGCGGAGCTACCCAGAAAATATTGGAAGTCCTGCGGGAAGCCGCGCCTGAGGAGGCGCAGACAGAACTTCTGTGCCTGGGGGATTTTTCCATCGGGTACTGCAAGGGCTGTAAGGCCTGTTACAGGATTCGGCAGTGCGTGATACAGGACGATATGCAGGTGTTGATGGAGAAGCTTCAGAAAGCAGACGTGCTGGTGCTGGCGGCGCCTTCCTATTGGGCCGGCGTGCCGGGGATCTGCAAATCCTTTATTGACCGCTGCACGCCCTATGGCGATACAAACCCGGATCCGGAGCGCCCGGCCCTTAAAAAGGGAAAGCGCTGTTACGGCGTCGCTCTGCGGACGGGGACCCGACCCATGGAATGCGAGCATATTCTGGATACCATAGAGCACTGGTGCGGACATATGGGAATTGAAATGGCAGATGGCATTTATTTCTGCCAAATCGAAGGCAAAAAGGATATCGAGCCCCACAGGGCGCTGCTCTGGGAAAAAGCCGGAGTATGGTTCGCGTCCGGCGGGAAGGCCTGATAGATACAAAAACGGTAAAAAATTCATAAGGAGGCAATGAAACATGGATATCATTGAGATCACACGGGAGCTGGGCAAGGCCCTTCAGGGAGACGAGCGTTATATCGCCATGCGTGCGGCGCAGCAGGTCTGCGACGAGGACGAGGCCCTTCAGGGGCTCATCGGAGAGTTCAACCTGAAGCGCATGGCCATCAATAACGAGGCTCAGAAGGACGACAGAAGCGAGGAGACCTTGAAACGCCTGAATGAGGAGCTTCGGACCGTATACGCCCAGATCATGCAGAATGAGCACATGTCCCGCTATAACGATGCAAAAACGGAGTTTGACGTCCTTCTGCAGCGCATCACCGGTATTATCGGTCTGTGCGCCGACGGCGAGAATCCGGAGACCTGTGATTACGACGCGGCCTCTTGCGGCGGCGACTGTTCTTCCTGCGGCGGCTGCCATTGAGAAAGCCCCACTAAAAACGGAAAGGACCGGGTAAACAGCCATGGCGGATTTTTCCCCGATGATGAAGCAATACTTTGAAATGAAGGAAAAGTATCCTAACACGATACTTTTCTTTCGCCTTGGCGATTTTTACGAAATGTTTTTTAATGACGCCAAAACCGTTTCCCGGGAGCTGGAGCTGACCCTGACCGGGCGTGAATGTGGACAGGAGGAACGGGCTCCCATGTGCGGCGTACCGTTTCACAGCGCGGAAACCTATATTGCCCGGTTGGTGGAGAAGGGGTATAAGGTAGCGATCTGTGAGCAGCTGGAAGACCCGAAGCTGGTAAAGGGCCTTGTCAAGCGGGACGTGATCCGCGTTATTACGCCCGGAACAGTGCTGGAAAACAGCATGCTGGACGAAACCAGCAACAATTATATCTGTTCCCTCTGTTATGAAGGAAACTCTGCGGGTCTCTGCTTTGCGGACATCTCAACAGGCCAGCTGTATGTGGACCAGATCGCGGCCCCTAACCCTTCCGCTTTGACCCATCTGCTGACAAACCGGCTGGCCCGCTACAGCCCCAGCGAAATTCTGATCAATCCTCAGGCTGCCGATCTGACGGACCTGCGGGACTTTATCCGGGACCGGCTTCATGCCGCCGTAGAGTGTATGGACGCCGCCCTTTATGAAAGCGCTTCCGCTGCGGAGCACGCGGTTTCCCAGCAGTTCGGGGGAAAGAGCCTGTCGGAACTGCTTTTGGAGGATAAGCCCCTGGCGGTGCTGTCTCTGGCCGCGCTGCTTAACTACCTGTCCCGCACACAGATCAACGGCCTGGAACGCATGACTGAGCTGGAGCTGGATATGGATTCCGCCGCGATGGGACTGGATATCAACGCCCGGCGAAACCTGGAACTGGTCGAAACTTTGCGGAACAAAGAACGCAGGGGTTCTCTCCTGTGGGTGCTGGACCGGACTAAAACCGCCATGGGAAAGCGGCTCATCAAATCCTGGCTGGAGCAGCCTCTTTTGAGCCCCGCGAAAATCACGCTGCGCCAGAACGCCGTAGAGGAGCTCTTTAATAACCCAGAGCTTTTAGACGACCTGACATGCCAGCTGACCGGCATTTACGACCTGGAACGCATCATGACCCGCGTTGTGTACGGCTCCGCAAACGCAAGGGAGCTTCGGTCCCTCTGCTCCGCGCTGGAAAAGCTTCCGGGGCTGAAAAAGCTGCTGGGCGGCTGTGAGGCCACGCTTCTGAAAAGCCTCGACCGGGAGATCGACGGCCTGGAAGACGTGACCCAGCTGATCGACTGCTCCATCGTGGACGAGCCCCCCTTCACCATTCGGGAGGGAGGCATGATCCGAGAGGGCTACAATCAGGAGCTGGACGGTATCCGGCGCGATATGAACGGCGGCACGGAACTGGTGGCGGCCGTAGAGGCCAGAGAGCGGGAGCGCACGGGGATCCCCAAGCTGAAAACGGGCTATAACCGGGTGTTCGGCTATTACATAGAGGTGTCAAACAGCTATAAAGACCAGGTGCCGGAGGACTATATCCGCAAGCAGACCTTGACAAACGGCGAGCGGTATATTACCCAGGAGCTGAAGGATCTGGAGAACCGCATTTTGGGCGCTCACGACAGATCTGTCTCCCTGGAAAGCAAGCTGTTTGAGGAAATACGGCAGTTTGTGGCGGAGCAGCTTCCCAGGGTGCAGTCCTCCGCCAGGGCTGTGGCGGCTCTGGACGTGCTCTGCTCCTTTGCCGCAGTTTCCGTAAAAAACGACTATACCCGTCCCGTCATCAACATGAGCGGCAAGCTCTATCTGGAGGACAGCCGCCACCCCGTTGTAGAGGCCCTGCTGCAGGATGCGCCCTTTGTGCCCAACAACGTGGATATGGATATGAACGACAACCGGGTGGCCATTATCACCGGCCCCAATATGGCGGGCAAATCCACCTATATGCGGCAGATCGCCATCATTACGATCATGGCGCAGATCGGCTGTTTTGTTCCCGCGTCCGTGGCTGAGATCGGCATTGTGGACCACATCTTCACCCGCGTGGGCGCTTCCGATGACCTTTCGGCGGGGCAGTCCACCTTTATGATCGAAATGTCGGAGGTGGCGGATATCCTGAAAAACGCCACGTCTAACAGCCTTTTGATTTTTGACGAGATAGGCCGGGGCACCTCTACCTTTGACGGCATGAGCATTGCCCGGGCGGTGCTGGAATATGTGCACGACCGGAAGCTGGTAGGCGCGAAAACCCTGTTTGCCACCCATTATCACGAATTGACGGAGCTGGAAAATATTCTGCCCGGCGTGAAAAATTTCAATGTCGCCGTGAAAAAGCGGGGAGACGATATCACCTTCCTGCGCCGTATTGTCCGAGGCGGCGCGGACGACAGCTACGGAATAGAAGTGGCAAAGCTTGCAGGCGTGCCGGAAAAGGTCATTAAGCGGGCCAAGCAGGTGCTTTCCGAGCTGGAAAGCCAGAACGGGGAGGATGGCGTTCTCCGTGCTGCCGCTCGGTTCAACGAGGAGCCTGTACAGCTCACCATGGATTCTGTGGACGGCGAGGCGCTCCAAAAGCTTCGATCTTTGGACGTGAACACCCTGACGCCCATCGAGTGTATGAACGCGCTGTTTGAGCTTCACAATCTGCTGAAATGAGGAAAATTTATGGAAAAAAGCTATCAGGATATCAACGCTGAAACCATTGACAGCTGGGTAAAAGAAGGCTGGGAATGGGGCGTTCCCATTTCTCACGAGGAATATCTCAATGCCCTTTCGGGAAAATGGAGCGTGGTTTTAACGCCTACAAAGCCGGTGCCGAAGGAATGGTTTGGAGAGACGCTGAAGGGAAAGCGCGTGCTGGGCCTTGCCAGCGGCGGCGGGCAGCAAATGCCCATCTTTGCCGCTTTGGGGGCGGAATGCACGGTGCTGGATTACTCCGAGCGCCAGCTGGAAAGCGAACGCATGGTGGCCCGGCGGGAAGGCTATGATATCCGCGTGGTGCGGGCCGACATGACAAAGCCCCTGCCCTTTGGGGACGGAGAATTCGATCTGATTTTTCACCCGGTCTCCAATTGTTATGTGCGGGAGGTAAAGCCCATTTTCAAAGAGTGCTTCCGGGTGCTGGCTCCGGGTGGAATTTTGCTTTCCGGGCTGGATAACGGGGTGAATTTCCTGTTTGTGGATGAGGACGACCGGTCGGAATTAAGCTTCTTCCCGTTCGACCCCACAAAGAACCCGGAGCAGAGGGCCCAGCTGGAGCGGGGCGACGAAGGTATGCAGTTCTCCCACACCATGGAGGAGCAGATCGGCGGCCAGCTGGAAGCGGGATTTCGCCTGACCCACCTCTATGAGGACACCAACGGGGAAGGGACGCTTCACGAGCACAACATTCCCTGCTTTCTGGCCACCCGTGCGGTAAAGGAGCGGTAAAATGGCGGAAAGACAGCCGGAAGTCTAAAGGATCCATATAAGACGGCAGGTTTAAAAAGGCGCCGTCTCGCGAAAAAGGACAGGGGGAAACCGCCATGCCGAAAATTCAGGTACTGGACAAGCAGACCGCGGAGCTCATTGCCGCAGGCGAAGTAGTAGAGCGCCCTTCCTCGGTCATCAAGGAGCTTGTGGAAAACGCCATCGACGCGGGGGCCAGCGTCATTACTGTGGAGATTCGCCGGGGCGGCATTGCTTTCATGCGGGTGACAGACAATGGCTGCGGCATCGCTCCGGAGGACGTGCCCACTGCCTTTCTGCGCCATGCCACCAGCAAGATCGTTCAAAAGGACGATCTGGACTCCATTACGACTTTGGGCTTCCGTGGAGAGGCTTTGGCGTCTGTCTGTGCCGTCTCCCACGTGGAGCTTTTGACAAGAGCCGCTGGGAGCGAAACGGGTATCCGCTATACCTGCGGTGGAGAAGAGGAACCCGCCATGACGGAAGCCGGATGTCCGGAGGGCACGACCATCATCGTCCGGGATCTGTTTTTCAATACCCCTGCCCGCATGAAGTTTTTGAAGAAGGACGCCACGGAGGGAAATTCCGTGGCGGGCGTGCTGGATAAAATGGCCCTTTCCCACCCGGAGATATCCTTTCGCTTTATCCGAGACGGCAGGGAGCAGCTTCGCACGCCGGGGGACAACAAGCTTTCTTCCGCTATATACGGCGTGTTCGGTCGGGAATTTCTTTCCACCCTGATCCCAGTGGACTACGAATACGGCCATGTGAAGGTGACGGGATTTGTCAGTGCGCCTTCCGGCAGCCGCCCCACTCGTTCCATGCAGAATTTCTTTATCAACGGTCGGTATATCCGCAGCCGCACAGCCATGGCGGCCCTTGAGGAAGCATATAAAGGCTCTGTCATGGTGGGAAAATTTCCCGCCTGCGTGCTGCACCTTGCCCTGTCCTGCGCCGCTGTGGACGTAAACGTCCACCCGGCCAAGCTGGAGGTGCGCTTTGTCAATGAGCGGCCTGTTTTCGACGCGGTCTATCACGCCGTAAGATCAGCTTTGAACGCAGGGGACAGCCCAAAGGAAATGACGCTGAAAAGGCCGCCTGTGCAGCCCTATGCCCCCGTGCTGGAAAAGCAGGAGCAGCTGCCTTTGTGGAGCGCACCCAAGCCGGCGCAGGTCCCGAATTTTTCCGCGCAGGCTGTGAAAAAAGACATTCCCCGTGAAGCGCCTCCGCCTGCGCGTTCCACTTTCACGTTCCAGGACAGTGTCCCCCCAAAAAAGGAGACTTTCGGCGATTACGCCGACAGGGTTTTGGAGACAGAACCCGTTTTGCTCGGACCGCCAGAGCCGGAAAAGACACTTCTGCCCACGAGCCATGAGGCTGCTCCTGCTCCCGTTCCCATGGTGAAGGAGTTTCACTCTCGTATTCTGGGAGAAGCCTTCGGCACGTATATCATTGTGGAGTACAGCAGTGATGCGCTGATGCTGATCGATAAGCACGCCGCTCACGAGCGGCTCCTGTATGAAAAGCTGAAAGCTTCCAGTGGGGACGGCGCGGCCCAGACGCTGTTGGAGCCTGTTCCCGTCACGTTGGAAAAAGAGGAGTATTCGGCAGTTTTGACTCGAAGCGAAGAGCTTTTGAAAGCTGGCTTTGAGGTGGAGGACTTCGGCACGGGTACCGTACTGGTCCGCTCGGTCCCGCTGCTGTTGGACGGCAGCGATGCCGCTGCCGCCGTGATGGAGATCGCCGGATACCTTGTTTCTTTGAAAAGGGATTTCACCACAGAACACCTGGACTGGGTGTACCACAATGTGGCATGCCGGGCCGCTATGAAAGCGGGGGATTCCATCAGCCGGGAAGAGATGATCTCTCTGGCGGAGGAATTGGAGCGCAATCCCCAGGTGCGGTACTGCCCCCATGGCCGGCCTGTGTATATTCTGTTGAAGCGCCGGGAGATCGAACGGCAATTCGGCAGGGTGTGAGGGACGGCCTATGGAAAAGAAGATTCCCATGATAGCGGTGGCCGGGCCTACCGCAACGGGTAAAACTGCGCTGGGCGTAGGTATTGCAGAGCGCTTCGGCGGCGAGATCATTTCCTGTGATTCCATGCAGGTCTACCGAGGGCTCCCCATCGGGACCGCTCAGCCTGCACAAGAAGAATTGAACCGCGTTCCCCATCATCTTGTTTCTTTTCTCGACGTATGGGAATCCTTCAGTGTTTCAGATTATGTAAACCTGGCGAAGGAAGCGGCCGCTTCCATCTATGCCGGCGGAAAGCTGCCGGTCTTGGTGGGGGGCACAGGGCTTTACGTCCGTTCCCTGCTGCGGGGTTTCAGCTTTGAGGAAAACGGCAGAAGCGAAGAACTGCGCCGGGAGCTGGCGGCCCGGGGAGAGCGAGAGGGCTTTGACACGCTTTACCGGGAGTTGCAAAAGCTGGACCCGGTGGGAGCCCGGGAAATTCACCCCAACAATATAAAGCGGGTAGTGCGGGCGCTGGAATACTGCAAGCTCGAGGGGGAACCCTTTTCTGCCCAGGCGGAGCGTTCCCGCCTGGGGGAGCCGCCCTATAACGCGATCCTGTTTTGTTTGTCCTTCCGGGATAGGCAGAAATTATACAGCCGCATCGACAGCCGGGTAGACGATATGCTGGAAGCCGGTCTGCTGGAAGAAGCGGAGCGCTTTTATCGCTTCTGCCGGGACTGCGATACCCTGCCCACGGCGGCTCAGGCCATCGGCTATAAAGAACTTTTTCCCTTTTTTGAAGGAAAGGCTTCTTTGCAGGAAGCTGTTGAAAACATCAAGCAGGAAAGCCGCCGGTATGCCAAACGGCAGCTTACCTGGTTTTCCAGAGAGCCGGACGCACGTTTTCTGTATGTGGACGAATGGGACGGCTTTGCGCCGCTTTTGCAGGAATGTGTCCGCATCATAGACGAATCGGGATTGGCAAAGGAGGTACCGTCCTGTGAATAGTAAAAAAATTCAAACTCTTGCAGCTGCGATACTGACCTTCCTGCTTCTGGTCTATGTGGGGTATCAGATGTATCTTTCCAACCATAAGGGGATCGTCACGGAAACGGCCATGTACGGGACGGTTTCAGACACACTTCAGGCCAGAGGCTTTGCCATTCGGGACGAGGAGGTCATTACAGAGTCTTACAGCGGCGTTCTCAGCTACCGGGTGGCGGACGGAACAAGGGTTTCCGCAGGCGGCGTTATCGCCGACGTCTTCACCAGCGAAAGCGATGCTGCGGCATGGAACACCGTTGACAATCTGGAACAGGAAATTTCGAATCTGCAGACCCTTGCAAAGCCCGCCGACTTTTTTGCAGCCAATCCTTCCATGATCAGCACGCAGATTTATACCGCGCTGGGAAATATCGCCTCCGAGATACGCAATAACAATTTTTCTGAGACCACCACTTTGAAAGAAAACCTGCAAATGGTTTTGAACCGGAAGCAGCTTATTACCGGTGAGGAAAGCCCGGAGACTTTTCAGTCCAGGATCGAAGAGCTGGAGAGCCAGAAGGAATCGATCACCGCTTCCGCCAACCCGGCGGTCGGCAGCATCACGGCTCCCGCTGCCGGTTACTTTATCAGCAGTACGGACGGCTTTGAAAACGTTGTGAACGTGTCCGATATCGAGAATATTACGGCAGGCACGGTCCGCGACCTGCTGGGGCGGGAGCAGGGAACAGGGCTCAGCTCTTCTGTGGGAAAGATCTGTTCCGATTTCAACTGGTATCTTGTCTGCGTGTTTTCCGACAACGCTATCTGGCGCTTTGAAGATGTAACTCAGGTCAATCTGGATATCCCCTTTGCCAGTACGGAAACCATTCCCGCCACGGTGATAGCCAAGAACAAAGACCGGGCGACGGGAGATACCGCCGTGGTTTTCGAATGCTCTTACATGGATTCAGACATTGCCTCGGTGCGAAACGAGATGGTCCAGATCAATGTGCAGACTTATTCCGGCGTTCTTGTCAGCGAAAAGGCCCTTCGTTTCTGCGATGTCCCATACACCGAGATTGACGAAAATGGCAACGAAGTTGAGAAAGTGCAGAAGAATGTAAAGGGCGTCTATATTCAAAATGGCCGGCAGCTGGAATTTGTTCAGATATTTACGGAAAAGACGGTCAACGGGTATGCCATTTGCAAAACAGAGCTGAGCGAGAGCGAACGGGAATCGATGGTGACGGACGATACCGTTCAGCTTTATGACAATGTTGTGGTGGAGGGGACGGATCTTTATGACGGAAAACCTGTACAGTGAGCGCTATGCCGCTTTCGACGAAAATTACAGTGAGATCAAGGAGCAGATTGCCAGAGCGGCGGAACGCTCCGGCCGGGCGGCAGAGGATATCACGCTTTTGGCCGCTACAAAAACGGTACCGGTGGAAGTGATCAATTACGCCGTTAGCAGAGGCCTTTCCTGCATGGGTGAAAACCGGGTGCAGGAGTTTCTGGAAAAATATGAGAAACTGGACAAGTCTTCCTGCGATGTGCAGTTTATCGGCAGGCTGCAAACCAATAAAGTGAAATATCTGATCGGTAAGGTCAGTTGTATCCAGTCTGTGGACAGTTTGAAGCTGGCTCGGGAGATATCCCGGCTCAGCGTGCGGGAAAGTGCCCATACAGACGTGCTGCTGGAGGTCAATATCGGCAGGGAAGAAAGTAAGGGCGGCATCCTGCCGGAGGAGCTCGCGGAGCTGGTAGATCAGGTGCGGCAGCTGCCGGGGATCACGGTTCGCGGACTGATGGCGATCCCGCCGGCCTGTGAAAACAAAAGCGAACTTTTTAAGTATTTTTCTTCCATGAAGCAATATTATGTTGACATAGCGGCCAAAAGATTGGATAATGTATCTATGGATTGCCTGTCAATGGGAATGTCTTCAGACTTTCCTCTGGCGATCGAATGCGGGGCTACCATGGTCCGTGTGGGTTCCGCGCTGTTTGGAAAACGAAATGGATAACAGAAAACCTGTTCAGGGAGGGCGATATCAAAATGTCTGGTTTTCGCGATAAGCTGCAGAGAATGATGAAACCGCCGGACGATGAATACGAGGATTATTACGACGACGAGCCCCAGGAAGACGACGACTATGAAGAACCCAGGCGTTCTTCATACGCGGCCTTTTCCTCCCGGGTAGACGCGCGGGAAAATAAGGTGGTCAACTTCAATTCCCGGTCCCAGGTCCAGATGGTGGTGTTTAAGCCTTCTTCCTTCGGAGAGGAAGCGCGGAATATTGCAGACGAGCTGCTCCGGCGTCATACTGTGGTCCTGAACCTGGAAAAGGCAGACAAGGAGGCGGCCCGCCGCATTGTGGATTTTTTGAGCGGCGTGGCGTATGCGAATAACGGAAAGCTGAAGCCCATCGCTTCAAATATTGTGATTGTTACTCCGTACAATGTGGATCTGACCGGAGACGATGTGCTGGACGAGCTGGAAAGCAGCGGCATCTATTTTTAGGTCATGTCAAAGGAAAAAGATCTGCTGTTGGAGGCAAAGCTTCGGGACGGATTGACCTTGTCCCGGAAGCGGCCCTGCTTTCTGGGTTTTCTGGACGAAAGAGAAGCGGCCCTTTGCGGGGAGCTTCTGAAACGGGAGAAAGGCGCGCATTTCCTTTTTTGGGGCGGCTATGAGGAAGCCGAGCGCAGGCTTCTTGGGCTGTTTCCGGATTATCTGGAACCGGACGAAACCCTTTTCCCGGTGGCTCCTTTGACCTTTAGCTTTCGCCGGGAGGATACGCTTTCCCACAGGGACTTCCTTGGCGCCTTTATGGCTTTGGGTGTGGAACGGGACGTGGTCGGCGATATTCTGACAGGTCAGGGCCGCTGCGTTGCGTTTATCCGCCGGGAGATGGAGCGTTATTTTCTTCAGAACCTGGAAAAGATCGGACGAGTGGGTGTTCGAGCGGCTTCCGGAATGGAAGGACCTTTGCCGATAGCACGGGAATTTCTGGAATTGTCCGGGGTGGTGGCTTCTCCACGCTTGGACTGTCTGGTGGCTTTTCTTTGCCGCGTTGGCAGAGAAAAAGCGGCTGGGCTGATCGCCTCCGGCATGGTAATGCGCAATCACAGGGAGATTCTTTCTGTTTCCGAGCGAGTTTGCGAAGGAGATGTTCTTTCCGTTCGAAAACAGGGAAAATTTATCATAGACCGTCTGGGTCCTTTGACCGGTAAAGGGCGCTTGGCGGTTCAGTGCAGGAAATATAAATAAGGGGGACACATTCGAAATGCTGACCGTAAAAGAAATCAATGGGGTAAGCTTTGGAAAAGCCGGGTTTTCCGGTTATAAGCCGGAGGACGTGGATAATTTTATCGATGAGGTGGCTGCTTCCTTCCAGCAGCTGGAGGCGGAGAGAGACGATGCGCTGAAGCGTGCCGGAGAGCTGGCAGCGCAGAATTCCGAGCTTTCCGCAAAAAACGCCGAGATCCAGGCAAAGCTGGCCATTCTTGCCCAGAAGATCGAGTCCTACAGGGCGGACGAGGACGGTATCAAGGATGCGCTGCTCAGCGCCCAGCGGCTTGCCAAGAATTCCGTACAGGAAGCGAAGGATAAAGCGGAGATCATTTTGCAGGACGCGCAGGACAGTGCGAAGCAGATCATGGATAACGCCAAGATAGAGGCTTCCAAGGCTGCCAAGGAATATATGGCCCAGGCCGACGAAAAGAAGGAAGAATTGGAGGAGATGAAGCGGCAGGTTTCCGCTTTCCGCGCTTCTCTTCTGGAAATGTATAAAAAGCATTTGGAAAGCATTAACCACATTCCCACCTTCAAGCAGAAGGAAAAGCCGGAGGCTCCGGAAGAAGAGCCCTCTGAGTCTGAGGAAGCGGCGGAGCCCGTGCGTCAGGAGCCTGTAGAGCAGAAGCCCGTTCCCGTGGAAAAGCCCCGGCAGGAGCCTCCTGCTCGGGAGGAACGTTCTGAAAAGGAGCCTGTAAGGCCTCCGGAGCCCGTTCGAAAAGCGGCGCCCCTGCCGCCTGTCAGACAGCAGCCATCGAGAAAGCCCGCGCCCGATAAGGCAGAGCGTCCCACGCTTCACGACAGAGTGGATTACACCAGAGAGCAGCTTCAGACCGACACGGAGGAAGACGATTTCCTGGACGACGATTTGACCTCCGTCGGCATTGATCTGAAAACCTACAACAATATCCCCGAAACGCTGAAGCAGGAGAAGAACAGCCATTTCAGCAATTTGGAATTTGGGGACGATGTGGACCTGGGCAATAAAAAGCGTAAAAAGTAAAATGAAGGCGCAAATCCTGCCGAATTTGCGCCTTTTCTTTCACCGGCAGATAGAGCCGAAATCTATTTTTGCAAAAGGAGACAGCCCTTTGAAAGTGGAAAAAATATCACGACGGCGCTTATATGGCGGGCTTGCTCTGGCGGCGGCAGCTCTGCTGCTGGCGGTAGACCAGCTGTTGAAATATTATGTACTGCTTTATTTAAAGCCCTTGGGAGCCGTAACGGTGCTTGACAGCTTGCTGGAATTTTCCTATGTTGAGAATACCGGCGCGGCATTCGGCCTGTTTAAGAATGTCGTATGGTTTGTTATAGCTGTTACCATAGCGGCCTTTCTGGTCATCACCATACTGCTTTTCCGGTACAGAGGGCACACCGTTTTCAGCTATATCGCCTCCGTACTGTTGATCGCGGGTGGGCTGGGCAACCTTTTGGACCGTATCCTTTATGGCTTTGTAGTGGATTTTATTCATGTGATGTTCTTCGATTACGTTTTTAATTTTGCTGATTGCTGCGTGACGGTGGGTGCGGCGCTCTTTGTGCTTCATGTGCTGGTTGTCTCTTACCGGGAGAAAAAGGCTCAAGAGCCTTCTGCGCAGCCTCCCGAAGAGCAGAAATGAGCCGTCAGCTTTTCTTGACCGCAGAGGAGCCTGTTTCGCGCCTTGACAAGTGGCTCACAGACCGGGCGGAGGAAATGACCCGCTCCGCTGTGCAGCGTCTTATTCAGAATGGTATGGTCCTCTGTAATGGAAAGCCGCTTACGAAAAACGCCCGGCTTTCTCCCGGAGATGAAGTGGTCGTCACAATTCCGGAAACACGTCAACCGGATATTGCCCCGGAAAATATCCCTCTGGATATCGTCTATGAGGACGATGACCTTTTGGTAGTCAATAAGCCCAAGGGCATGGTGGTTCACCCGGCGCCTGGAAATCCCGACGGCACGTTGGTAAACGCCCTGTTATACCATTGTGGCAGTTCTCTTTCCGGCATTAACGGCGTGGCCCGGCCCGGTATCGTTCACCGTATTGACAAGGATACCAGCGGGCTGCTGATCGTGGCGAAAAACGATTTTTCCCATGTCCGTTTGGCGGAACAGATCAAAGTTCACAGCTTTACAAGAGAGTACAGCGCTGTGGTTTACGGAAACGTCCGAGAGGACAGAGGGACGGTGGATCAGCCCATCGGCCGCCACCCGGTGGAGCGGAAAAGAATGGCGGTGCTGCCCGATTCTCCTTCCGCCAGAAATGCGGTGACGCATTTTGCAGTGGTCATGCGTTTTCAGGGCTTTACTCAGCTGCGTCTCCGTCTGGAAACGGGACGCACCCATCAGATACGGGTACACATGGCTTTCCTCGGACATCCTGTGGCGGGAGACCCGGTGTACGGCCCCAAAAAGGTGATCGCTTCCCTGAATGGGCAGTGCCTGCACGCGGGGCTGATTGGATTTGTTCACCCCCGGACCGGAGCGTATCTGGAATTTACCGCGCCGGAGCCTTTGTATTTTACAAAATTCCTAAGCTCCTTGCAGGAGATTTGAGTTCCCTTGCAGGAGCTTTGACCGGTAAAGAGGGGCTGTCAAAATGGATAAGGACGGAAAAAGTCAGGGAGAACATCTGGAAAGCATGGTCCAAATCGCCATTATTGCGGCAGGACTTATCTTTGCTCTGCTGTTTCTTGCGGCGTCTTATTCCGGATCCTCTGTCCGCATTTACAGTGTAGCGGGCGCTGCTTCCGCCGCAGAGCCAGAGTCCGCAGAAGCGGAGAAACCGACTGCTTCCGGCAAACTTTCCGAAACTGCCGGTGAAGGCCTTTCGGAGATCGTGACTTCGGCTGCTGTGGAAGCTCCGGTAGAGAGCGGGGAGCGGGAAGTCCTCATGGAGAGAAGCATCGACATCAACAAAGCCGGTCGGGAAGAGCTGGAAAAGCTTCCCGGCATCGGCCCTGTCCTTGCGGAGCGCATTTTGCAGTACAGAGCGGAAAACGGGGAATTTCTGGATATCGAAGAATTGAAGGCTGTAGAGGGCATAGGGGAAAAGACCTTTGAAAAACTGCGGGATTTTATTTACGCCGGGTAAGAGATCCGGCGGGGAAGAAAGTCCCGCTTTATCCTGTAATACGAAAACAAAAGCATAGCCCGCAGGCCTATTGTGACCTGCGGGCTTGATGCTGTAAAGACTAAAGATCGCTGGGAAAACGGATCCCGGCCTGTTTCCGAACGTCCTCCATCAACCGGGATACCTGTAAGCTGAGAACAGAACAGCGCTCATACTCCTCCCGGGAAGCCTCCGGTTCCGTGATGTACCGGTAAAGATCCTTTGCTTCCCAACCCATGAGCTTGTATTTTTCGTCTTCTCCGTAAAGCTCTTTTTCCGGGCCGTCCCGGCTGACCAGGGAAATATTGGCAAGCCGGGAAATAGATTCCACCGCCACGGTGCCGCCCGTCCCCTGGAAATCTGTATTGGCCCCTGCCTGTCCCAGCTTGGAGTAGGTGATGGAAACCAGCTTGTCGGGATACCGCAGGGTCAATATGCCGCCGCCGTCCGCGCCGCTTTTCAGCATAAAGGGTTCGACGTGGAAGCGCTCCGGCAGACCGAACAGGGCCAGGGCGGGGTACACGCAGTAAACGCCCAGGTCCATAAAAGCGCCGGTTTCAAGATCCCGGTTAAAAATATTCGGAAGATCGCCGGAAAGGTAAGAATCCAGCTTGGAGGAGCGCTGGCAGAAATCCAGCTTCACCAGGGAAATGGCGCCGATCTGCTTTAGTGCATCTTCCAAAATTCTGCGCTGAGGGAGATGTAGAAACATGATGGCTTCCAGAAAAACCACGTCCTGCTTTTCGGCAATGCTTTGCAGTTCCTGCACTTTATCGGCCTGGGCGCACAAGGGCTTTTCGCAGATCACATGCTTTCCGTGCTCCAACAGCAGCTTGCACTGCTTGTAATGAAAGGCGTTTGGGCTTGCCACATACACGGCGTCGAGCTCAGAAGAACAGGTCATTTCCTCCAGATCGGTAAAAACCCGGGCAGCGCCGTGCTTTGCGGCGAATGCTTCGCCTCGCTCATGGGTGCGGGAATAAACGGCGGTAAGCTCCCAAAGACCGCTGTCCTTGGCGCCGTGGATATATTCCTCTGTGATCCAACCGGTTCCAATAGTTCCAAAACGAAGCATATGATTACACCTCGCTCCAATACCGCTTCAAATTGGCAAGGCCGATCCGCAGCGCGTCCACAGGGTCCTCCATGCCTTCAAATTCGATGGCGATCGTATCGTCATACCCTGCGGCCTTCAGCGTGCGGAGGCATTGCTTGACCGGCACGTTTCCGTGGCCGATAACGGTGCCCCGCAGATAGTTGCCCGCTCTGGTCTGGAACGCGCCCTCGCCGGGGTCCGCGTCGTAAAAGCTTTTCCAGACAAAATCCTTGGCGTGAACATATCTGGCATAGGGGGCCACTCTGGCCACTGCCAGCGTCGGGTCCTCATCGGCGCACATGAAGTTGCCGATGTCGCACAAGAGTGCAAAATTTGGGTGATTGACGGCGGTATAGAGCTTTTCCACCCGCTGAGAATCCTGGGAGAAGAATCCGTGGTTTTCCGTCATGGTCATTACGCCCTTGGAAGCGGCATACTCCGTCACCTCCCGGATAGCCTCCGCCAGCGTGGGGATCAGGCTTTCATAGCTTTTGTATTTTCCTGAATTTGCAGGATACCCTTGGGTGACGTCATGACGCATTCTGGGAGCACCCATAATGACCGCCAGGTCTACATAGCCTTTTACCCGTTCGATCTCCTTTTTGGTATTGCTGCCGCTGCCGTTGAGAAAATCAGCGCCAATGGCAAGAGAGGAAACAGCAAGCCCGCATTTGTCCGCTTCTGCTTTGATGGCTTTCGCCATTTCCGGCATTTCCTCAGGCGGGCAGCTGAAGTTTACAAAATCCACGGCCTCCACCGCGTCAAAGCCAAGCTCTTTTGCCTTGGCGATGCATTCTATGGGGGTGATGGTTCCCTTGCGGATAGCGCTGAAAAAACTGTAAAGACTGACTGAGAATTTCATAACAATGACCCTTTCTTGATTTGTTTTTGGAACGGTTCATCAAGACTGTTTCACCCTGACAGGAACAAACGCTTCCATAAGCGCGAAGCCTTGAGCTTCGATTATCTCCGGCGGAGTGATAATGTGTCCCATGCCATAGTGCCCGGGGCGGGTGTCCAGCTCGAGAACCCCGCTGTCACTGATGTACTTCAAAGCTTCCTGATAGAGCCTGCCGTTTTCGTCCTCATCATGGTCCCGATAGGTGTAGGTGACGAAGCACCCGCCCTCAAAGCTTATTTTCTGATATCCGCCGTCCGGCATACCGTCCTCGATGGCATACCACCATTCCAGCGCGTCCGCCTCGGGGTTAAAAAACAGGAAATCCCTGGGCATGAAGCTGTCCCTGGGGGACGGCGCTATCGCGCTGAAATAGTCGTTGAATCTGCCCAGAACACCTGTGGGCGAAAAGTCGCACGCCGGATCGGGGCCGGAGGTCACAGCGGTGAAAGGGGGCAGAGAAATGACGCGGAAGTCCATAGAAGCGTTCCTTTCATTGATTTAGTCGCCGAAGCTGATGCCGATCTGGCGGGCGGCGCGTATCTCATCGCAGTCTACGGGAACGGCTTTCAGCTTGCCTGCCACGTCGCCCAGAGGTACGGGAACAGTTTCTCCGCCTACCATGCCAACCATAACGCCGAAGCGCTTCTCTTTGATAAACTTTGCCGCAGTTGCTCCCAGACGGGTACACAGCACCCTGTCGTAAGCACAGGGGCTTCCGCCGCGCTGGAAGTGGCCGGGCACACAGACCCGGATCTCGTTGTCGATTTTTTCCTGAAGCTCCTCGGCAATGCGGTAGACGATGGAGGGGTGCTGGAAATCGGCCCTGGCCTTTTTGAATTCCTTTTTGGAAAGGGCGGCCTCTTCCTTGGAAATAGCGCCCTCCGCCACAGCCAGAATGGAGAATTTCTTGCCCTTATCGATACGGTTTTGCAGGGTTTTTGCCACCTTGTTGATATCATAGGGTATCTCCGGCAGAAGGATCACGTCTGCGCCGCCTGCGATGCCTGCGGAGAGGGTGAGCCAGCCCACCTTGTGCCCCATAACTTCCACAATGAAAATGCGCCCGTGAGAGGTGGCGGTGGTGTGAATGCAGTCGATGACGTTGGTGGCGATTTCCACAGCGCTGTGAAAACCAAAGGTCACGTCGGTCCCCCAGATGTCGTTGTCAATGGTTTTGGGCAGATGAATGACGTTGAGCCCTTCTTCACGAAGCAGGTTGGCTGTTTTCTGGGTGCCGTTTCCCCCAAGGATCACCAGGCAGTCCAGCTTCATCTTTTTGTAATTGTCCTTCATGGACTTGACCTTATCAACACTGTTTTCGTCGATCACGCGCATGGTTTTGAAGGGCTGGCGGGAGGTGCCGAGCAGCGTGCCGCCCAGGGTGAGAATGCCGGAGAAATCCGCTTCTTTCATCAGGGCGTATTCCCCGAAAATCAATCCCTTATAGCCGTCTTTGATCCCATAGATCTCCACGTCTTTGCCAAATTCCTCATAAAGGCCCTTGGCTACGCCGCGAATGGCGGCGTTCAGACCTTGGCAGTCTCCGCCGCTGGTTAGAATTCCTACTCTTTTCATAGCTTTACTCCTCCTGATAAAATAATATTGTGCAATGCCGGAAAAGCGGTTAAAGAGAAAATTGCTCTTGGATCATTTTTGCTACAGCTTCCGGCGGCAGCTCGGGATTATCGATTCGCATATAATTGGGAAAAGTGATTTCTCCTTCCCGGCTTTCCAGCCTGTATCGGTCGTCGTCCTGCAGGAGCCTTTGGTTGGAGGCTTCAATATCCCGCTTTGAGTTTTTGTTCCGCAAACGGTTTTCACTTACGTTCCGTTTCAAACGCACCTGTTGAGACGCTGTCAATTCTACATAATAGAACTCTGTGCCATAGGGCGCGAATATGCTCTTGACGCGCTCCACATAGTCCCAGTCCGACTGTTGGTCAAAGGCCCACATATAGGTGAAAATCATGCCGTAGTTATCTGTCTTGGCAAATTCTTCAAAGATGACCTCCCGGCAGCGTCTGATGGCTTCCGAATGGAAAGTGCCGAAAATTTCCAGTATGGGTTCGATGGTCATATGGTTATGAAACAAGCGCAGGCCGGTGAGCTTCATCAGTTCCTGGCCCACAGTCATTTTGCCAACGGCGGCGCTCCCAAACAGAAAGACAAGCTTCATTCCCGGAACCTCCCGGGCCGTGCGGCTTCCTCCGCGGAATGAATGGGAATCAGCGGGCTGTCGATAGCCACCTGCTGAAGACTGCTCAACCGTTCCTGCGCCTGCCTGTAAAAAGCGAGCTGGCAGGAAAACGCCGGTTTGCCCCGCCGGTTGACATGATAGTAGCTGGTATCTGGCTGCATCATTCTGGCATTGGTGTTGTCACGGAAGAAGGTTTCCAGAATCTCAAAAGCCCGTTCTTTCAGATCCGGATCTTCTATGGGGAATACCAGCTCGATGCGGCGGTCCAGGTTTCTGGGCATCCAGTCGGCGCTTCCCATATAGATTTTGGGCGATCCGGCGTTTTCAAAGCGGAAAATGCGGCTGTGCTCCAAAAGCTGGCCTACAATGCTGGTGACAGTAATTGTTTCGCTGATTCCCGCAAGACCCGGAATCAGGCAGCAAATGCCCCGAACGATCAACCGGACAGGCACGCCCGCCTGAGAAGCCTCGTAAAGCAGGCTGATGATCTCAGGGTCTACCAGCGAATTGACCTTGGCGGTAATGCCGCTTGGCAGCCCCTGTCTGGCATTTACGGTTTCTGCTTTGATCATGCGGACAAAGAAATTCCGCATGCCGTGGGGAGCTACAACAAAATGGCGGTATTCTGGGGGACGGGAGTAGCCCGTGATTACATTAAACAGGGAGGAGGCGTCCGCGCCGTACTGACTGTTGCAGGTGAAAAGCCCAAGGTCGGTGTAGATCTTGGCGGTGGAGTCGTTATAGTTTCCGGTGCCAAGATGGAGATAACGGCGGATACCGTCTTCCTCCCGACGAACCACAAGGGCGATCTTGCAGTGAGTCTTCAGGCCGTGCAGGCCGTAAATGACATGGCACCCGGCCTTTTCCAGCTTGGTAGCCCAGTTGATATTGTTCTCCTCATCGAAACGGGCCTTCAGTTCCACCAGGACAGTGACCTGCTTTCCGTTTTCGGCGGCTTTGATGAGTGCTGCCACAATGGGAGAATTCCCGCTGACGCGGTAAAGCGTTTGTTTGATTGCCAGCACGTCTTCGTCCTGAGCGGCCTGCTCGATAAATTTTACAACGCAGTCGAAGCTTTCATAGGGGTGATGGACCATGCGGTCTTTCTCGCGGATCGCGGCGAAAATGTCATCGTATCCCCAGAAATCGGCGGGGGGCACCGGGCGGATAGGATTGAAGCATAGACTTTCAAAACCGGAAACACCCGCAAATTTGGAAAGGAAAGTCAGATCGAGAGGGCCGGGCAGCTGATAAATTTCATTTTTTTTGATTTTGAGCATATCAGAAAGGAAGGAGCGAATGCTTTTGTCGCATTTCAGCAGGAGCTCCAGACGGACGGGCCGCCCGCGCTTTC
The DNA here is from genome assembly GCA_964642055.1 of uncultured Acutalibacter sp. GTDB lineage: Bacteria > Bacillota > Clostridia > Oscillospirales > Acutalibacteraceae > Acutalibacter. The sequence continues at coordinate 32,482 of CAZXLM010000004.1, forward strand.
TGCGCTTGATGGACTTTTTGACCTCGCTCATGAAATCTTCCGCTTCCTCGTCGATCTCCAGATCGGAGTCCCGCGTGATCCGGAAGGGGCAGGCGGCCTTGATGTCATGAAGCTCAAACAACTCGTCAAGTTTGTAGATGATGATATCTTCCAATAGCGTAAAGGCCCGGCCCGCTTTAGAAGGCAGCTCCAAAAAGCGGGGCAGAATTCCCGGCACCTGTACAATGGCGAAGCATTTCTCGTCCTGCTTTCGCTCCTTGCTTTTCAGGCATACGGCAATGTTCAGAGATTTGTTGGCCAGCATGGGAAAAGGCCGGCTGCCGTCTACCGCCAGAGGGGTAAGGACCGGGAACAGCACCCGGTGGAAATAATCGGAAAGGTAGGAAAGCTGATCCGGATCCATTTCCTCGCAGCTGACAAAACGGATATTCTCCCTGTCAAGGGCCGGTATAATGGACCGGTGCAGGCAGGAATACTGCTTTTCCATAAATCTGTGAGCCTTTTCCTCCAGCTCGTGAAGCAGTTCTTCCGGGGCTAGGTCAAAGCTGTTTTTGGGCTTATAATTAGAGTTGACCTGGGCTTTTACCCCGGCCACCCGCACCATGAAAAATTCGTCCAGATTAGAGCCCGTGATGGCCAGGAAGCGCAGGCGCTCCATGAGAGGATTCTCTTTCCTGGTGGCTTCTTCCAGCACTCGGGCGTTAAAATCCATCCAGCTCAGTTCCCGATTGTAATAGGGCATCTTCTTATCTGCCATACAAAAATCACCTCTTTACAGTAATTCAAATTTGATAGCAAGCTCCGGGGAGAGCCCGAAGACTTCCTTAAAAAACTGCGCGGATTCGGCAAAGGCCCATTGCTCCAGCAGAGTGTCTCCAGAAGCGGCGGCCTTGAACAGGACCCGATCGTTCTCCACCGTAACCTTCAGGTTTCGCAGTTTTTCCCGGTGGGACTTGTCCAGTGCGTTGGCAATTCGGAACATGGCGGAAAGCTTGGAAACGATGAGCTTTTCTTTGTTGTCAAGCCTGGAAAAGTCCGGGTTCTCGTCCATGGAAAGATTGTCGGAAATGCTGCCCGCTACCAGCGCTGTTTCCAAAACCTCTGTTTCGCACAGGCCGAACAGATCCATACCGCGGATCAGGTCAAATGTACACCGGTTGTGCCGCCGCACGCTGACAAAGCTGCCGCAGCTGTGCAGGATAGCGGCCAGTTCCAAAATCAGCCGTTTGGAGGGGTCCAGTCCGTGAATATGCTTGAGCTTGTCGAAAATACGGCAGGCAGTTTCCCGGATACGCTGGGAATGGGAAAGGTCGCAGCCAAAGCGCCGGGCGGTGGATTCCGCACAGGCCAAAGCGCTTTTCCGGCAGTAAACAGTCCGTTCCGCCTCGGCCTTTGGGACCAGCATACACCTGACGATGGCTCCGGAAATGTCGACAGCGGGGGAAAAGACTGTTTTCGTTTCCGGGCAGAAACGGAGCATGGCCTGATAGATGGCAAGGGCGGTGTAGAGCACGGCTGCCTGGCCCTCGCTGATCCCATAACGCAGGCCGATGCTTTCCGGCGTCAGGGAGCGCAGGGAGCGGTACAGCTCGGAAAGCCGCTCTGTGCCGAATTGATAAATGTCCTCGGAAAATTTCGCGCCGCAGAGCTTTGCAATCAGTTCGATCTGCGATCCGGTGAGGATCAGATTCTTAACGGGGAAATCGGAAATGACAATGCGGTTGAGCAGGGTATCCAGGTATTCTTCGATCACCGTATGAAAATCTTCGGAAGTGTGAAGCACACTCCGCAGGATATCATGAAGCTTCAAAGCGCCCATTGAGATATTTTGAAAATATACGATTTTTGTGCCGTCGTATACCGCGATGCCGATACTGCCGGAACCCACATAGGCAATGAGGGAATTGCCATGCTTGAGAAATTCGGCGTTGCTGAGCCTGGTCGTGATCTCCGAATAAATATAGGCCTTTTCCTGGCTGTCATCCAGTACCGTCACGTCCACTCCGTTGCGGACCCGCAGCTGGTCCGTCACCAGCGATCGGTTCTTGGCGTCCCGCAGAGCGGTACAGGAAATGACCTTTGGCTTTTGGACCGTATAGGTCAGGAGAGCGGAAGAAAACTTCTCCAGAGCGGAAGACAGCTCCCGCAGGCTGTCAAAGCTTATAGAGCCGGTTTCAAATACATCGTGTCCCAGCCTGACCGGATATTCTAGAAGCTCCAAAGTGGAAATACTGCCTTTGCTGAGCTGAGAGATCTGCATATGCACATGATTGCTGCCGATTTCAATGACTGCGGCAGTGTTTGCAGCGCTTTTCTTATTCAAAATATCCCCTCCGAGCAAAATGAGTCTTGGTTCATTATACCAAAGTCCGGGCGGATATTCAAATAGTATTTTAGAAAAAATGCTAATATCGTTTCAGATTTTTGAAAATTCTCAATTCTTGAAAAAGGGGGTTGATTTTTCAAAAAAAATTCGCTATAATAGGAAAGCCGTAAGGATACGGAGAGGTATTCTAATGGTAAGGAGCCACATTGGAAATGTGGTGTGCCGCAAGGCATTGTGCGTTCGAGTCGCATCCTCTCCGCCACGAAGAAGAGCGTCGGAGGTTTTCCGGCGCTTTTTTGCATTTTACGGCAGAAGCCCGCCCGACAACGATTGGCAGATTATTTTGAATTGAGGAGCGAAAATACCATGAAACATCAGGAAATATCGGCATTTTATAAGGACCTGGACGCTTATGCGGGCAAGACCGTGACAGTCTGCGGCTGGGCCAGGACCATTCGGGATTCCAAGTCCCTTGGCTTTATCGACTTAAACGACGGTTCTTCCTTTAAAGGCGTGCAGGTGGTCTTCGAAGATGGGAAAATCGAAAACTTCAAGGAGATCGCTTCCCAGAACGTGGGCGCGGCCCTGGTGGTCACCGGCAAACTGCTGGCCACGCCGGAGGCCAAGCAGCCCTTTGAGATACACGCGGAAAAAATCGAGGTGGAAGGGACCTCCACGCCGGAATATCCCATGCAGAAAAAGCGCCATACGGTGGAATACCTTCGCACGGTGGCCCATCTGCGGCCCAGGACCAATTTGTACAGCGCCGCTTTCCGTATCCGTTCCGCGGCCGCCTTTGGTATTCACAAGTTCTTCCAGGAGAACGGTTTTGTCTACTGCCATACCCCCATTATCACCGCCAGCGACTGCGAGGGCGCGGGGGAGATGTTCCAGATCACCACGCTGGATTTGGATAACCTTCCGCAAACGCCGGACGGCAGGACCGACTATAAGCAGGATTTCTTTGGAAAGAAAACTTCCCTGACAGTCTCCGGCCAGTTGGAAGTAGAGTGTATGGCTCAGGCTTTCGGCAAGGTCTATACCTTCGGGCCCACCTTCCGGGCGGAAAATTCCAATACCACCCGCCATGCCGCGGAGTTCTGGCAGATCGAGCCGGAGATCGCCTTTGCCGACCTGAATGACGACATGGACGTGATTGAAGCTGCCGTCAAGTATGTCATCAATTATGTGCTGGAAGCCTGTCCCCAAGACATGGAGTTCTGCAACACCTTCGTGGATAAGGGACTCATTGAGCGCCTGCGCCATGTGGCGGATTCCGATTTCGCCCGGGTCACCTATACTGACGCGGTGAAGATTTTGGAGCAGCACAATGATGAATTTGAATTCAAGGTCTCCTGGGGCGCGGATATCGCCACGGAACACGAGCGGTACCTTACGGAAAAGCATTTTGGCAAGCCGGTGTTCGTCACCGACTATCCCAAGGAGATCAAGTCCTTCTATATGCGCCTGAACGACGACGGTAAAACTGTTGCCGCCACAGATCTGCTGGTCCCCGGCATTGGGGAGCTGGTGGGCGCCAGCCAGAGGGAAGAGCGGTACGATGTGCTTCTCGACCGCATTCACGAGCTGGGCATGAAGGAAGAGGACTACTGGTGGTATCTGGAGCTGCGGAAATTCGGCGGCACCAAGCATTCCGGCTTTGGCATCGGTTTTGAGCGGCTGGTCATGTACCTGACCGGCATTGAAAATATCCGCGATGTGGCCCTGTTCCCCCGGACCCCCGGCGCGGTTGAGTTTTAGATTGTAAATACCGGGTCAAAAAGGCTTCCATACCGGAAGCCTTTTTTGATGTTTTCAAAAAATTTTGAAACCCTGTCAGAAATGGACCCGTTCATTCGTGTTACGGGTGAAAGCGCTTTTGAACGGAGAAAGAGGTGAGAAAGGTGCGGGAAATAAGCGACAGAGAAGCGGAGCGGCTGGTGGAGGAATATTCCGACCTGATCCTCCGGTTGAGCTATACCTATCTGAAGTCCACGCAGGACGCGGAGGATATCTGCCAAACGGTATTTTTGAAGCTGCTGACAAGCGGAAAAACATTTTCCGGTCCGGAGCATGAAAGGGCCTGGGTGGTGCGCGCCACCGTCAACGCCTGCAAGGACGAGCTTCGCGCTTTCCGCCGGAAAGCACTGCCCCTGGACAGCGTGGGAGAGACGGCCGCTCCAGCTCTGCCGGAATCTGACACCCTGGACGCGGTGATGGCTCTGCCGCAAAAATACCGGGAGGCTGTTTACCTGTTCTATTATGAGGGCTACTCAGTGAAAGAGATCGCGAGGCTGCTGCACAGAAGCGAATCGGCGGTAGCCGCGCACTTGAGCCGGGGCAGGAAACAGCTGCATGAGAAACTTTTAGGAGGCGACATGAATGGGCAGGAGATATAAGAAAGACGAAACGGGACAGATTTTTGCACAGGAGCCGGAATACCGCGGGGCTTTGGACGAACTGCGGTTTTGCGAGGAAGCGAAGGAACGCATGGCCCAAAGGCTTGTAAGCGCGGAGAAAACGGTAAGAAGGCCCAGGACCGTTTTGTATCGGACGGCTGCTGTGGCGCTGGCGCTGGTCCTGGTTACGGCCCTGACCATCGGCGCAGGGGCGGCCGGAGTTTTTAAACCTGTGACGGATTTGTTTGCGCCGCTGTTCGGCGGAGAAGAAAGCCAGTTGGAACTGATCGAACGCATGGGCACGCCGCTTGAAGTCAGCGATACCAGAAACGGAGTGATCGTCACTGCCGAAGCCATGTTGAACGACGGAGAGAACGTCGCGGTGCTCTATTCGGTTTCCAGGGAAAGCGGGGAATCTTTGATCCCTCCCGATGCGCCGGAGGACGGCCGGCTCCTGTTTGCCTCGGAAGGGATCACCGGTAACGGCTGGACGTATCAAAGACGTTTTGGAGAATTTATCGAGTATTCTCCTGGCGCACCGTCCGCCAGTTATATAGAGTATTATGCGGCACTGGGCGCCCCTGCGGATTTGATTCCGGTATACATGGGTGATTTGGAATACTGGTATGGCGGAGATACCCAGATCATGGAGTTGGTGGAAAAATCCCACGGTTACGACAGCAATGAGGATTTCTGGCAGCTTGATTTGCCGGTGGCCGATGTTTCCTGTCCGGTTCGGGAGCTTTCTGAAGAAGACAGGGAGTTTACGGCGAATGGTTTTGATTTTGCAGTGACGAGCGTGCGCATATCGCCTATCTCGGTTAAAGTAACCTATGAGCTTCAACATGTAGAAGTTACGGAAGAATCTAAAACAGACGAAACTCTGGTGAGAGCCCTCACGGAAAACATGAGCCTTGTCCTGCGGAAAAAGGACGGCACCGAAATCGATTTGGGCAGCTTTTCCGATGAGTTTGGAAATGTCAACCCTACGGCAGTTTGGGAGTTTTCAGAGGAAACCAATGCTATGTATGGCGTCTGCGGCACTTCTTTGGAGGAAATTGTCCCGCTGGAAGAAATGGACTGTGTGATTTTCAATGGCATGAAATATCCCGTAAACCCATAAATTCAGATAAGCAAGGAGCCTCGGCCTGTGCCGGGGCTCCTTGCTATATCTTATTCTTTTCCGTCCCAGCAGTAGGTGCAGAGCTTGTATTTGTCGATGCCCACCGACTCCATCAGGTCGTCCAGACGGTGGTACCGCAGGGAGGTGAAGTTCTGCCGCCTGCCAATGGCGCTGACCATGGCCTGATATTCCGGGGTCTCCGGGTCGGCGTATTTTTCGATGCTCGCCGGTTCCTCCGTGCCCTCCATCTCCTTGATGACCCGCCGGGTGATCAGATCCATCAAAGAGGTGGAGCGGGAAAAGTTGATGTATTTGCAACCATACAGCAGGGGAGGGCAGGCGGGCCGCACATGGACCTCTTTTGCCCCGCGCTGGTAGAGAAATTCCGTGGTTTCCCGCAGCTGGGTGCCCCGCACGATAGAATCGTCGATGAGCAGCAGGCTCTTGTTTTGGATCAATTCATGGACGGGGATCAACTTCATTCTGGCGATCAAATTGCGCTGGGTCTGCATGGTGGGCATAAAAGACCGAGGCCAGGTGGGAGTGTACTTGATAAAGGGCCGGGAGAAGGGAATGCCTGATTCGTTGGCGTAGCCCACGGCGTGAGCAATGCCGGAATCGGGTACGCCGGCCACGGTATCAGGCCTGGAAGCACCCTCGAAATGATCGCGCTGCGCGAGCTTCGCTCCGCAGCGATAGCGCATTTCCTCTACGGAAACGCCCTCGTAGGAGGAAGAAGGATACCCGTAATACACCCACAGGAAGGTACATATTTTCATGTCTTTGCCGGGCTTTATGAGAGTTTTCGCTCCTTCCGGCGTGACAATGGCGATCTCACCGGGGCCCAGCTCCCGCTCATCGGTGTAACCCAGATTCAAATAAGCGAAGCTTTCAAAGGAAACGCAGTAAGCGCCTTCCTTTTTGCCCACAGCCACCGGGGTGCGTCCCAGCTTGTCCCGGGCAGCGTAAATGCCTCTGGGGGTCAATAGCAGCATGGTCATGGAGCCGTCGATGGTATCCTGGGCGTAGCGAATACCGTCGATCAGGTTGTCCCGCTGATTGATAAGCGCCGCCACCAGTTCCGTAGCGTTTACGTCTCCGCCGCTCATTTCAAGAAAGTGGGAATGCCCGCCTTCAAAGAGGTTTTTTACGATCTCTTCCGTATTGTTTATTTTTCCCACGGTGACAATAGCGTAGGTGCCGTGGTGGGAGCGCACAATGAGGGGCTGGGGCTCATAGTCTGAAATGCAGCCGATGCCCAGGCCGCCTGCCATGGCGGACACATCCTTGTCGAATTTGGTGCGGAAAGGGGAGTTTTCAATGTTGTGAATAGCTCGGTCAAATCCCTTTTCTTTATCGTATACGGCCATACCGGCCCTGCGTGTTCCAAGGTGAGAGTGGTAGTCCGTCCCGAAAAACAGGTCGAACATGCAGTCTTCCTTGGAAGCCACCCCGAAAAATCCGCCCATAAGAAACAATCTTCCTTTCCCTGCGCTATAAGAATTTCCAGCAAAAACACACTCTTAGTATATCATAGTGTCCGGAAAACTACAATTTTTTCCCGGAAAAATTCCCGCTTTCAGACGAGTGTACAGAAAAGCGGAAAAACGGCAGCGCAAATCGTACAAAACGTAAAATATGCAGGAAAACGGGAATTGACTTGCATTTTTGCCGCGCTTCGATTAAAATATAGTAAGTTTGCTTTTCAAAATGCAGAATTTACAAAAACGATTATTCAAATAAACGATACGGAGGATGGCTTTGATGAAACTGATATTTATGGGGAACGAGGAGCTTAAAGAAGTAAACCGAAAGGCGGAAGAGGAGTATCGGGCGTTTCAGGCCCAAGGGTTCGACTTGAACATGTCCAGAGGCACCCCCAGCGCCGCCCAGCTGGATCTGGCTCTGGGTGTGCTGGAAGCCCTTCACGCCAGAAGCGAATTTGCCAATTCCAAAGGGGACGACTGCCGGAATTACGGCATCTGGAATGGTCTGCCGGAAATGCGGGCCATCTTCAGCGATATGATGGGCCTGCCCGCGGAGCAGATCATTCTGGGGAACAATTCCAGCCTGCAAATGATGTTTGACTGCATTTCTCAGGGCTATACCCATGGCTACGGCGGGTGTGAGCCTTGGTGCAAACAGAAAAAGCTGAAATTTCTCTGTCCTGTTCCGGGCTACGACCGCCATTTTTCGGTGACGGAATATTTTGACATCGAAATGATCCCCGTGCCCATGCTGAAAACCGGGCCCGATATGGATATCATCGAAGCCATGGTGAAGGACCCGGCGGTGAAGGGCTGCTGGTGTGTGCCCAAATACTCCAACCCGACGGGCATCACCTATTCTGATGAAACGGTGCGTCGGTTTGCCGCTCTGCGGCCTGCGGCCAAGGATTTCCGCATTATGTGGGACAACGCCTACTGTGTCCACGACTTGACGGACACCCCCGACGTGCTGCTGAATCTTTACGAAGAATGTGTGAAGCAGGGAACAGAGGATAACGTGCTGTTCTTTGCCTCCACCTCAAAAATATCCTTTCCCGGAGCCGGCGTGGCCGCCCTGGGAGCAAGCCCGCGAAACATTGCGGACCTGAAAAGGCGTATCACCACGCAGACCATTGGCCCCGATAAGCTCAACCAGCTGCGCCATATCCTGTTCCTGCACGATATCGAGGGCGTGCATGAGCTGATGCAGGGCCACCGGGAGATTTTGGCGCCGAAGTTTAAAATTGTACGGGACGCTCTGGAACAGGAACTTGGAGAACTGGGCGTCGCGAAATGGAGCGACCCAAAGGGCGGTTATTTTGTCAATTTGGACGTGATGAACGGTTGTGCAAAGCGGGTGGTGAGCCTGTGTAAAGAAGCGGGCGTTATCCTTACCGGCGCCGGGGCCACTTTCCCTTACGGGGCGGATCCCAACGACAGCAATATCCGGATCGCGCCCAGTTTCCCGCCTCAGGAAGAACTGCGTCAGGCTATGAAATTATTGTGCATTTGCGTCCGTCTTGCCGCGTCGGAAAAGCTGCTTGCAGAAAGAGAAGATGGCTGATAACGGAAAAGTATAACATAGAAGGCCCCTGCTGTCTGCAGGGGCCTTTACTTTATCGTTTTGTCTCTTGTCTGAAATCTTTCTTCCTTTCACAGCCGGGACAGCCGGAGCAGCCGCCTCCGCAGCAGGTCTTTCCGTTCTTTTTATCCTTCCACAGCTTTCTGAGGGAAAGCGACACCCAAAGGACGATAAGTCCGCTGATGAGGGCGGTGGTCAAAATACCTGGCATAAAACGCTCCTTTCATACGATCAGCAGGCCGATATGGTAAACGGCAAAAGTGACGAGCCACGCGACGCAGATCTGGAACAACGCGGTGAGGCCGGTCCAGCCCCAACTGCCCGTTTCCTTTTTGATGGTGGCCAAGGTGGCGGCGCAGGGGACGTAAAGCAGAGAAAAGGTCATGAGCGCGTAGGCGTTCAGCGGCCCAAAGCCCATGGAACCCAAAGCGCCAAGCATGGCGGACATACCGGCGGCAGAATTGATATTGGAAATGCCGAACAGCACTGCACAGCTGGAAACGACTACCTCTTTGGCGGAGATTCCCGCGATCAGCGCTACCACGATCTGCCAGAAACCCAGGCCAATGGGAGTGAAGAAGGGGACGATCCACCGGCCGACGATGGAACCGAAGGTCTGAGACATGTCGGCGGAATAGCCGGAAGGGCCGAAATTCAGAAGGAACCACATGAGAATGGACGCGATGAAAATGGTGGTCCCGGCCTTGGTCAAATAGTCTTTAACTTTTTCCCACACATAAATGGCGATGGTCCTGGCGCTTGGGGCCTTAAATTCGGGAAGCTCAATGAGCAGAGCGTTTTCTTCCGTTTTCTTCCTGTCAAAAAGGTGGATCACGAAAGCACACACCACTGCTACAAGCAGGCCCAGCAGATACATGGAGTATGCAGCCAGCATAGCGTGGTTTGGAAAGAAAAGCCCGGAAAACAGCACGTAGATGGGAAGCCGGGCGCTGCACGACATAAAGGGCGTAATGAGCATGGTCTTGTAACGGTCCCGTTTGTTTTCCAGGGAGCGGGAGGCCATAATGGCGGGAACAGTGCAGCCAAAGCCCAGGATCATGGGGATAAAGGCACGTCCGGAAAGCCCGAGCCGCCCCATGATGCTGTCCATAACGTAGGCTACCCTGGACATATAGCCGCTGTCCTCTAAAAAAGCCAGTGCAAGGAAGAGAATAAAGATGTTCGGCAGAAAGGTGAGGATACCGCCAACACCGGCAATGATCCCGTCCACCAGGAGAGAGATGACTAAAGGAGACGCATTCAGCGCCTCAAGCCCTGACAGCACTGCGCCGGAAAACAGGTCAAGCCCCGCTTCAAAATAACCTTTGAGCCAGTCACCCACGGTGAAGGTCAGGAAGAAGACCAGCGCCATGATGAGAAGAAAGATGGGCAGGCCCAGCCATCTGTGGGTGAGAATGTCGTCCGCCCTGTCGGTAACGGCGGCTTTCCTGTCCCTGTTTACCAGGACCTCCTGTACGATCTCATCGATAAAATCATATTTTTGGTTGATGATATCCTTTTCATAACTTCTGTCTAAAGCCTCGGGGCATTCCACCGGGTATTGGGCGGTGATGCTTTGGTCGTTCTCCAGCAGTTTCAAGGCATACCAGCGGTAATTCTGCAGATCGGGATATTTTTCCCGCAGCAGGGGGATCAGCAGATCGATTTTATCTTCGATTTCATCGCTGTATACCATGGCGTATTCCCTGTGGTGCTGATGCTTGTGCCGGGTCTGTTCCGTGTGCCCATCGGGGGAATGGTGGTGGATCAGGGCCAAGTCGCCGTTGTCATGCTGGTGGTGTGCGGCGGCGTGCATCAGGATATCCAGGCCCGTTTTCCGGCGGGCGGAAACGGGTATTACGGGAATGCCCAGCATTTCGGGGAGCCGGTGCAGATCGATCTCCATGCCCCGCTTCTCCACAATATCCATCATATTCAAGGCGAGTACCACCGGTTTCCCAAGCTCGATCAGCTGCAGCGTCAGATATAGATTCCGTTCCAGAGCGGAAGCGTCCGCCACATCGATAATAACGTCCACATCGTCGCTCAATATGTATTGGCGTGTTACTTGCTCTTCCATTGTGTAAGAGGTCAGACTGTAGGTGCCGGGCAGATCCACCAGCTTGTAATGGTGGTCGTGAAACCGGAAGCTTCCCTCTTTCTTTTCCACTGTGACTCCAGGCCAGTTAGCCACCTTGAGATTCGCGCCGGTATAGGCGTTAAAAAGGGTGGTTTTTCCGCAGTTTGGATTTCCTACAAATCCGATGGATAACTCATGCGGCATGCTGCGCGTCCTCCTTTTCAACGAAAATGCGGGAGGAAATTCCGTAACCCACGGCAAAACGGGTCCCTCGGACCTTGATGATCATAGCGCCGCGGCGCTTTTTCCGTAGCACGGCAATTTCCGAACCCTCTATCAGCCCCAGAGCTTCCAGCCGTCGCTCCAGGTTCACAGGCAATTCCATTCTCTCTACTGTGTATTTGTTTCCGGCATGCCCTTCCTGCAATGTCATACCCATGACCCTTTCTCAAAAAATTCTCACTCACTAAGGTAGCGCAAGCAGCTTAATAAGTCAAGAGTTATTTTCAAGATACAAAAAAACGGAAGCTGCAATCACGACCGATAGGGAAAGGGCTGTTGCAAAATGATACCTTTTGCAACAGCCCCTGGCTTTTATACCTTTACAACGCGCCCCTTTTTCGTGGGCTCGTCAAGTGCGGTGAAGATCAGTCGAGGATCATCAGATCCCGAATGTATTTTACAGTGTACTGTACGCCTTTCTCGCCCTTTTCGCCCTGCCAAGTCATAGAGTGGGGTTCGATGGAAAGATAGCCGTCGTAACCGTGCTTATAGAGGATCCCGAAGAAAGCGCGCCAGTTGATGCTGTCAAGTCCGGCAGGGGGATTGTCATACCAGTCGTTTTTGCCAAACATTCTGGGCATGAATTCGTCCTTCAGCTCAGGGTGAGCGGCGACCAGGGCCCGTTCTTCCCACTGCTTGGGTTCCTGAGATTCTCCGCGCTGTATGACGCCTTTGATATGGCAGTATGTAAAGCGGTCGCCCCACTGGATGCCCTCTTCCATGTAAGCGCCGCTGGGTCCTCCATGAACAAAGCTGTGGGAGGGGTCGTACTTGATGCCCAGGCCGGGGACCTCGTCCAATACCAGTTTCCACTGCTCAGGCGTGCGGATGTAGTTATCGCCCATGATGCAGTTGACGATGGCACATTCCATGCCGCGCTCCTTGGCGTAGGCTACGATGTCGTTGAGCACCTTGATAGCGGCGGTGATGTTCTTGTAGTAGGAAAGCTCTTTCACATATGCCACGCTGCACAGATAGTATTTGGCGCCCAAATAAGCGCCGAAATCCATGACAGCCTTCACTTCTTCCCACTCTTCGGGGATCACATTGCCGTTTTCGTCCAGAATGCGGCTGGCCCAGCGGCCCACGGCGCCGACTTCCACACCGGTGCGCTCACTGGCGGCCTTGATAGTCTCCTTTTCCTTGGCGACCTCGGCCATCGGCTTGCCGAAGAAAGACGGCGGGTTGCAGTCGAATTCCACAAAGTCAAGGCCCAGGGCCTTTGCGTGGTCAAGGCTTTCCGCCACGGGTGGTTGAATAATACCGAGCTTCATTTTTGTTTCCTCCTGAAATATTTATTTGAAGAAAGCGTAGCTGCGCCGCAGCACGCGGCGGAGCCGTTACAGCTTTGATTCCATTTGAAAAAAGCTTGGTTCCATTCCCAGCCTGCGGTATAATTCCAAAGCGCCCTCGTTAAACGCCCAAACCATCAAGGTCATTTTTAAAGCGCCGAAAGCCCTGGCCCGGCGTTCGGCCTCATGATACAGCGCTGTGGCGATTCCATGCCGCCGGAATTCCGGGGAAACGTACAAGTCGTCAATGTGGGCGGACTTGACCGGGAGAAGAGGATATTTGGGGTCGTCCGGAATCGTTTTAAAGATGAGAATACACATTCCGGCTATTTTCCCGTCAACCTCTGCCGCGAAAGCTGTCCTGTCCGGCTTTTGTAAGTCCTGTTCGTAGACGTCCGGCGGCGGAACGCTTAGCTGCGGACGAAAAGTGTCCGGCATGGCTTCATAATGAATGCGCGCAAGCTCGGTATAAAACCGGACGAACGTATCGTAATCCTCCGGACGCATATCCCGTATGAAAATTTTATTCAAGCAGTTTTCTCCTTTCACTTTTGAACAAGACAATTTTAACACATAAACGGGCGCTTTTCAATCAAAATTTGGAAGAAAAATAAAAAATTCTTTTTTGGAGCCGCAAAAAGTTTTGCTTTTTTCCGGACAGGAATTATGAACGGAAGTGAATAGCATATCATAGCAGCAGAACGATTTTATTCCCTTAAAGGAGGCATAAAGCAATGGAAGTTTATGTTTGTGACGTTTGCGGCTATCGCTATGATCCCGAGGTAGGGGACCCGGATAACGGGATCGCTCCCGGCACTAAATTTGAAGACCTTCCCGCAGACTGGGTGTGCCCCATCTGCAGCGTAGGAAAGGATCAGTTCTCAAAAGAATAAGCTTTCCGCAAATCGAAAGATCTGAAAGCGCTTTTACGCAGCGCGTCATAAAGAAGCAAAGCACGGTATGTCTCCCTGACGGAAGATATACCGTGCTTTCTGTCGGAAGGTTTTTGCGTCTGCAAAAAGCCAGAATTCAGGCTGCGGCCTTTGCTAAATGGGTTCATACCCATGGGCCTGCGCCAGCATCATATCCTTTACCTTCATCAGCCGGATCTGCGTGGAACGCTCGTTTTCGTCCAGCTTCATGGTGATGTATTTGATATTGGTCTGTAAATCGGGGATCACCACATGTTCCAGGGCGTTGACTCTGCGGCGCGTCTTTTCAATTTCCACGGCCATGAGCTGGCAGGATTTTTCGCATTCCGCCAGCTTCAGCATGTCGGGAAATACGTCGGCCAGAGACTTTACGGCATCGTCCAGATCGCTGGACGTAAAGGCGAAGCCGTAGGAAAACATATCGTTTTCATCGGGGGTGCGCGTTTTAAAGGTAAATTGTGGGATCTCCACGCTCATCACGTTCTCCACACCGCTTTCCAAGGTGACCTTCTGCTTTGGGGCCAGAAGCGCTGTGTTCAGCACCTCGTCCTGCATGCCGGCACGGGCCAGAAGAAAATTTTTGTTTGCAGCCTGAATACCGGCCTCCACTTTTTCGCGCAGGGCCTTGTTTTCACGGACTTTTTCCAGAAACTGACGCATCAGCTCGTCCCGCTTGTCTTTCAGAAGCTTATGGCCCTTGGTGGCCGTTACCAGCTTCTTTTTCAACCGGGTCAGCTCCATACGGGTGGGATTTACCTGTGTTCCTGCCAAAAGTCATCACGCCTTTCCGTAATACTGATCCAGGAATTTGTCGTTGATACGCTTCAGCTCGCTTCTGGGAAGAATGGAGAGAAGCTTCCAGCCCAGCGCGAGAGTATCCTCGATATCACGATTGGTGTTATAGCCCTGAGAAACATACTCGTTTTCAAAGGCGTCGGAGAACTGTGCATAGAGCTTATCGATATCCGTCAGGGCCGCTTCTCCCAGTACCACCATCAGCTCTTTTGCCTCCTTGCCTCTGGCATAGGCTGCGAACAACTGGTTCATGGTGCTGGCGTGGTCGGCGCGGGTCTTGCCCTCGCCGATGCCCTTATCCTTCAAACGGGACAGGGAGGGGAGCACGTCGATGGGGGGCGTGACGTTTTTCCGGTACAGTTCTCGGCTGAGAATGATCTGACCTTCCGTGATATAACCGGTCAGGTCGGGGATGGGGTGGGTCTTGTCGTCCTCGGGCATGGTCAAAATGGGGATCAGGGTAATGGAGCCGTTTTTCCCCTTCTGCCGTCCCGCCCGCTCGTATAGCGAAGCCAGGTCCGTGTACATATAGCCGGGATAGCCCCGGCGGCCGGGCACTTCCTTCCGGGCTGCGGAAATTTCCCGCAGGGCGTCGGCGTAGTTCGTGATATCAGTCAAGATGACCAGCACATGGTAATTTTTCTCAAACGCCAGATATTCGGCGGCAGTCAGGGCCATTTTGGGAGTGGCGATCCGTTCCACAGCCGGATCGTTTGCCAAGTTCACAAACATGACGGTGCGGTCGATGGCCCCGGTCTCCTTAAAGCTCTGGATAAAGTAGTCCGATTCCTCAAAGGTAATGCCCATGGCGGCGAACACCACCACGAAAGGCTCGTTGGTACCCCGCACCTTGGCCTGCCGGGCAATCTGCGCGGCAAGCTGGGCATGGGGAAGGCCGCTGGCGGAGAAAATCGGCAGCTTCTGGCCGCGCACCAGCGTGTTCAGGCCGTCGATGGCGGAAACGCCCGTCTGGATAAATTCCTGAGGATAGTTGCGGGCAGCGGGATTCATGGGCAATCCGTTGATGTCGTCCCGGCGCTCGGGAAGGATTTCCGGACCGCCGTCAATGGGACGGCCCAGGCCGTCGAATACCCGGCCCAGCATATCTTCGCTGACACCCAGCTCCATGCTGCGGCCTAAGAAACGCACCTTGCTGTTGGAAAGATTGATGCCGGTGGAGCTTTCAAACAACTGTACAAGAGCGTTTCCTTCGTTGATTTCCAGCACCTTGCAGCGCCGTTTCTCGCCGTTGAAAAGTTCGATCTCCGCAAGCTCGTCGTAAGAAACATTTTCCACGCCGCGAACCAGCATCAGAGGACCGGCTACCTCTTGAATCGTTCTGTATTCCTTAGGCATCAGAAGTCCTCCTTTGTCTGCTTTGCTTCGTCAAGCTCTTTGTTAAGCTGCGTGGAGATCTTTTCACAGGTCTCTTTCACCCTGTCGGGCTCTGTGTATTTGAAGCGCCCGATCTGTTCCCGCACAGGCAGTGCAATCAGCCTTTCGATATTGACGCCGTCACTCAGAGCTGCCAGGGATTTTTCGTAGTATTCCACGATCAGCAGCATCAGGCTGTGCTGCTTTTCCAGTGAGGTGTAGGTATCCACTTCGTCAAAGGCGTTCTGATGGAGGAAGTCCTCACGAATGGAACGAGCGGCTTCCAGCTTCAGCCGGTCAGGGGCGCTGAGTGCATCCATACCTACCAGCTGTACGATCTCGTCCAGTTCCGCCTCGTCTTGTAAAAGCCGCATGATCTTCGTGCGCAGCTCCACCCAGTCCGGCGACACCTGAGAGACGAACCAATTCTCCATAGTATCCAGATACAGGGAATAGCTGGTCAGCCAGTTGATGGCGGGGAAATGGCGCTTGTAGGCCAGGGAGGAATCCAAGCTCCAGAACACCTTTACGATACGCAGGGTGGCCTGGGAGACGGGTTCGGAAATGTCACCGCCGGGAGGGGATACGGCGCCGATAACAGACAGCGCGCCCTCACGGTCGGCGGTGCCCAGCGTGGAAACGCGGCCGGCACGTTCGTAGAACTGCGCAAGACGGCTGCCCAGGTAGGCGGGGTAACCTTCCTCGCCGGGCATTTCCTCAAGACGTCCGGACATTTCTCGGAGCGCTTCGGCCCAGCGGGAAGTGGAATCGGCCATCAGTGCCACGGAATAGCCCATGTCGCGGAAGTATTCGGCAATGGTGATACCGGTGTAGATAGACGCTTCTCTGGCGGCCACGGGCATGTCGGAGGTATTTGCGATCAGCACGGTGCGCTTCATCAGAGAATAGCCGGTTTTGGGGTCTACCAGCTCTGGGAATTCGTTCAGTACGTCGGTCATCTCGTTGCCGCGCTCTCCGCAGCCGATGTAGACCACGATATCCGCTTCAGCCCATTTTGCCAGCTGATGCTGTACCACTGTTTTCCCGCTGCCAAAGGGACCGGGAACAGCCGCCACGCCGCCTTTTGCAATGGGAAAGAGGGTGTCTATTACGCGCTGTCCGGTGATCAGAGGCTTGTCGGGAGAGAGCTTCTGCTTATAGGGGCGGCCCCGGCGGACCGGCCACTTCTGCATCAGCGTCACGGGAAGCTCTGTGCCGTTGGGCGTTTCCACCGTAGCGACGGTGTCCGTTACGAGAAAGCTGCCGCTTTTGATCTCCTTTACGGTGCCGATGACGCCCGGGGGAACCATGATCTTATGAGAGACGATCTCCGTTTCCTGCACCGTGCCGATAATATCGCCGCCGGTGACGGAAGCGCCTGCTTCCACGGCGGGAACGAATTCCCAGCGGATATCCCGCTTCAGGGAAGGAACCTCTACGCCCCGCTGTAAATTGTTGCCGGAAATTTTCATGATATCGTCCAGCGGACGCTGGATCCCGTCGTAAATGCTGCCGATCAGGCCTGGGCCAAGCTCCACGCTCATGGGTTCTCCGGTGGATTCCACGGGAGCGCCGGGGCCAAGGCCGGAGGTTTCCTCATATACCTGCACAGAGGCTTCGTCCCCGTGCATTTCGATAATTTCGCCGATCAGGCGCTTATCGCTGACACGCACCACGTCAAACATATTGGCGTCGCGCATGCCCTTGGCAATTACAAGAGGCCCGGCTACTTTCTTAATGGTGCCTTTGCTCATGTTGTTCAATCACCCGTTTCTAAAAGTTTTATTTTTCATTGAAGATGATATCGGAGCCGACGGCCTGCTCCACAGATTTTTTGACCATGGCGATCCCCATGCCGGTATTTCCATGCACGCCGGGAATGGGAATGATGGCGGGCAGAAGGCTTTCGCGGTAATGCTCCAGCTCCGCTTCCAGGTCTTTTGCCAGCGCTTCGGTAATGTAGATCACAGCGTAATCCTGCTCCGCCAGGTTCCTGAGAGTATGGGAGCCAGTCTCACTGTCCGGAACAGGGAACACATCTAAGCCCAGGGCGGCAAAGCCGTAAATGCTGTCCCGGTCGCCTAAAACTGCCGCTCTATACATACATATCCCTCACTCTCTCCCGGATCATACCATCGTCCAGTTCGTTGAGCTTGCCGGATAAAATAATCCGCACGCTGCCAATCTCATTGCGCCGGGCAAGGACATAGGCGAACAGAGGGCCGATGGTAAAGGGATTGCTTTTTTGTTCCTTGATCAGGGCGATCACTCTGTTGTCGCACCATTTCTCAAAGGCGGAGTAAGAACTTTTCAGCTGATCGGCTGCCTCGCTGTAGGGTGTGGAAGCCAGATAGGAAAAGAGCTCCTCCATACCTGTGCAGGCAGCCGCTGCCAGCGTGTCCGCGTCCAGTGTGGCGCAGGGGACAAGGGCGGATTCCAGAAACGCCTTTGATTTCCCCGTCTTACAGGACCGGAGGGCTGTTTTGATATCGGAGGTGGCGGCCACCAGCTCCGCGTACTCTTCCACGACCTCGTTACCGCTGGAACGGCCTTCCTTCAGCATGCCTTTTAGACAGGCCTGGTCGAGAATGACGTCACAGAGCTGCCCGTCTTCCGTGTGAAGCAGAGTGTGGTAAGCGGTGTCGGCAGCCTGCGCCATGGCAGGGGGGAGAGCGGAAAAATCATTTTCCCGCACGCACTTCATCATGACTTCAGGCTCTATTTTTCCGCCGGGCAAAAATACGTTTATTGGTTCTGTGTTGGTGACGACGCACTTGATCGCCGCCTTTAAATTGTTGTAGTCGGTAGGATACAGCAGTACGTCGAAGGGAGTGAGATCGTCTGTCAGTTCACGAATGAAAGACCAGGTTTTCTCCTCTTCGGCGGCAAGCAGAGCCTCAGCCTGCTGCGTTGAGCCGTTTCCCCACCCTTTATCGTTCAGAACGCGGAGACATTCCTCGTAGGTCCTGCAGGACAGCAGCTGATCCATGTCCTGACGGGTCAGCAGAGAAAGCTCTTTGGAGCGCACCCGTGCCACCGCGTAGATATAATCTTCCTTCATGGCTTCTCCTCTCCTGAACGGGGATCATATGCCGGAAAACAGAGTATTCCCGGCCGCGTCACGCAATTCGCTTTCCGCATCTTCAAAAATCGCCCGGAATGTGCAGTTGATGTCAATGCCGCCGTAGGCCAGAAGAAAACCGCTTTCGATATCGCAGGGCGCAGGTGAAACCGTGATATCGGCTTGGGGAGCGGCCTGTTTTAGAGCGGCCGCAAAATCTGCGGGCAGGCGATCCAGATCCCGGCGGTTCAGGCGCATTTCCGCTTTACCCGCCACGGCGGATTTGGAAACAAGCCGCAAAAGCAAATCGAAATACTCCTGTTCCGGAGCGTTCTCCAAAGCGGCGCGGGTGTTGTCAATGGCCTTGCAGATAAGCTGCTGCTTGAAGGACAGCATGGCGTTGCGGCGTTCCAGGAGCGCGGCGGATTCCGCTCTGTCCCGAATATCCTGCGCCGCTTTCTCGCCGTCCTGGATCATAGTCTGAGAGATCCGGGCAGCGTCTTCTCCGGCAGCCTTTAAGATTTCGTCGGCCTCAGCTTTGGCAGCGGCGATTTTCTCGCCGGCTTCCCGCTGGGCATCCTCGTTGATTTGACTGAGTATATTTTCCAGTCCGGTCATGGTATCGCTCCTTTCTCCACTTTTCCGCGCTTGCGCGGGCCTGTTTTTACAGGTCCAGACCGCCGATGCTGAAAATGGAAAGAATGGAGATGAGCAGTGCCAGAACCGCGTAGGTTTCCACCATGGCGGGGAAGATCATGGCCTTGCCGAACTGATCCGGCTTTTTGGCAACCAGAGAAATACTGGAAACGGAAGCCTTTGCCTGCCATTTTGCGGAGACAAGACCCACAATGGCCATGGGCAGGCAAGCGGCCAGATACAGAAGGCCCTTAGCAAGGCTGATGTCAGAGCTGCCGCCCAGAATGCCGATCTGGGTCAGGGTGATAAAGCCGATCAGAAGGCCGTAAATTCCCTGGGTGCCGGGCAGAAGCTGCAAAACCAGGACCTTGCCGAATTTTCCGGGATCTTCCGTCACCACGCCGGCGGCGGCTTGACCGGTCATACCTACGCCCACAGCAGAGCCGATACCGCCCATGAGAGCCGCCAGAACGGCGCCTGTCAGGGCAAAGACGATACCCAAAGTGTTCCAATCAAAAGTACCCATATTACTTTTCCTCCGTGATTTTAAAATATTTTGTTTTGGCGGCGAAAGGCTCAAATTTCCGCCCGCCGCCTTCATAGAACTTACCGAAGAATTCAACGTACTGCAGCCGGTTCGTGTGGACGTAAGCGCCCAGCAGATTGATGGCCAGGTTCATGGTGTGGCCCACAACGAATACCACCGTGAAGAAGACAGCGCCTCCAATGCCGCCGCCCAGCATGCTGCCCATCTGGTTGAACACCGTGGCGATAACGCCGGTGGCAAGACCCAGGGCAAGCAGGCGGGAATAGGAAAGAATATCGGACAGCCAGCTGGAAATGCCGTACAATCCGTAAAGTCCTTTCAGCAGGCGCTTGAAGCCTTTAGATTCCCTGCCGCTGGTGGCAACGATGCCCACGGCCCCCACCGCGGCAAAGCCTACGGCGATCAGGCCCACAATGGACGGGAACTGGAAAGAAAGGCTCATCATGTTGTGGAACATGTCCGTGGAAAGCAGGAAAATGATAAGACCGCCCACCAGGAAGTACCAGAAAACCACATCGTATAGGGCGTCTGCGAATTTTCTTCGCTTCACAAGCTGATAGAACTGCACTCCCAGGCCGGTAAAGAGATGAATAATACCCAGCAGGAAGGAGAACAGCATCAGCCGCATGGGGTTGTCGAGAGGCGTGAACCACAGGGGCGGAATGGTGATTTCAGCGTTGAAAAACGTCCGAGCGATCACCGGGATCGCGTCCCCGAAATAGCTGCCGAACATGATGCCCCAGAAGGTGGTGGAAATACCGCAGAAGAAGAACATCCACAGGGATTTCCGCAGGCTTTCCTCGATGTTTTTGAATTTCCAGAGCACGACGCCGCATATCAGTACCATCAAAAGCCCGTAAGCCGCATCGGAGAGCATCATGCCGAACAACACATAGTAGAAAATACACATGACCTTTGAGGGGTCTATCTCGTGCTTGTTAGGCGGGCTGTAGCCCTCTACCACGCCCTCTACCGGGGAAGCAAAGAAGCCGTTTTTCAGCTTGACCGGGATATCTTCGTCAGGCCCGGGGGTCTCTATTTCCACATATGCCTGAAATTTGCTTTCCAGCTCCTGCTCCAGGGCAGAAGCCGCCCCGGCAGGGATATAGCCTGTTACCTGGAATACATGGGGGCTCTGCCAGATTTTTCCCAGTACCCGGTATTTCTCGGCCCGCATGGTGTAGTAGTCGGCAGTGAACAAAAGGGTTTCCCGCTGGTCCGCATAGGAAGCGATCTCTTTCTCCGCATCCTCGATTTCCGCTTTTGCTGCATCGATCCGCTTTTGTAGGTCCGCCGCCCGCTGCGCGGGGGGGAGCTTGGAGGGCGAAGCCGGGTAGGAAAATCCCATGGAACGCAGAGCTGCCTCCACCTTCATGCCATATTTGGCGTGACAGACGATAAACGCACAGGTCTGCTGCGGCCGGCTGCTGATGACCTCGGCTTCCAGGGCGGAGACCTCGGGCAGCGCCGCGGCAAGTCGAAGCTTCAAAGCTTCCTCAGTGAGCTCCTCGGGGAAAGAGCCGATAAACACACTGGTAGAATCCGTGCTGATAGTGCGCATGGAAACGTCCAGTCCCAGCCAAGGCTGCAAAGCCTCCAGCTGAGTGCTCAGCCGCAGGATCTCCGCCTCGCAGTCCGCAGCTTTTTTTCCAAGGGCAGTGATGCGGGAAGCTGTTTTTGTCGCAGCGGAAGCCTTTCCGGCGATCTCTTCATATTGCTCAACGGAAATGGGAGTGCGCCCTGCCAGCATGGAGGGCAGTCCCTTTTCCGGAGGCGCCTTGCTGTCCAGAAGTGTTACTGCGCCGGTCAGAAGCTGAATGCTTTTTTCAAAGGTAAAGCATGCGGAAGCAGTATCGGTTTTGGAAAAGAGGTCTTCCGCTGCTTCCGGCGTATTGATCTCCACAGCGCCCCGGCGCTGAAGCAGCTCGAGAATTTTCTTGCGGCTGCTTTTCAGCGCATAAATATTGATACGCTTCATTTCAAGAACCGCCATTCTGAACTACCTCCTCTCGCTCTGTCCCAGCACGATTTTTCTGATCTCTTGCGCCGCCTGTGGAAAAGCGGCCTCGGCGGCCTTTTCCAGGCGGGCCATTTCCTCTTTTGTTTCCTGCGCGAAGGAAGCTTTTTTCTTAGCGGCGTCCGCCCGGGCTACGCCGCAGAGGACCTCCACTTTTTTCGCAGCTTCCTTTTTTGCGTCGGCGATCAGCTTTTTCCCCTGCTCTCTTGCCTCTTCCAAAAGGCGCTCGCTTTCTTCACCGGCATGCAGCACAGTCTGATTGGCGCTTTTTTCCGCTTCACTGACGGCCTGCATGGTTTCTTTTGCCAAAATCCTTTCACCTCCTGCCTTTCCGCCTTATTCTGCCCGGATAGGAGCAAAACCGGAGGATAGGAGCCTCAAAACCTGAAAAGCAAGAAAAATTTTCCTCTGAGGCTGTTACCAGTCATTATAATCGCTTGAAGCGCATATGTCAAAAGATAAAATAAAAATACCGGACAGAAAGTTTAAAATGTATATTTTGGAAACGCTGCCTCAGCTAAACCGGATAAAAAAACGGAAGAGGGGCTTCTGCCGCTCTTCCGTCTGTTATCATCGTTTCAGGTTTTATCCTTCCGCAGCCTCTGAACTGGAACTGGCGCTGGAAGTGCCCATTTTGTCGCTGTCGGAGATCAGAGAAGAGATCTTAACGCTCTTAATGGCTTTTTCATTGATCTCCACGCCTTCCACCTTCTCAGCCTGCTCCTTTACATAATCCGAAAATTCATCGCCCTTCATGCCGGAAATCACGTTGAAGCGCTGGGTCTCGTCCCCGTTCATTTCTGCGAATTTGTCGGCGATGGGCAGGCGGCGCACTACCATATAGTTCGTGGTGGTTTCCGCCAGGGTGGCTGTATTGTCTTTCACACTCTCCACAGCGGTTTTCAGAGCGTCGCTCATATTGTCGGCCAGAGCGGGGGAGGGCGCGGAATAGGTGGAGTTGTCGGCGCTGCCAAGAGCCTCCTCCGCATATTTGGAGGCGGCGTCGGAAACAGTGAGTTCACCGGCGTTGATCTTTTGGATATATCCTTCCAGCTTGGACTTTGTTTCCGACTTTTCCTCATCGGTCATATCCACGCTGTTGCCGTCATCGTCCGATTTGGTCAGCGAAACGGTAAAGTATTCGTAGCTGTAGTAATTTTCTGTATAATAGGTTTTCAGGTCGTCGTCGGAAACCGCCATTTCTCCGTCCTTGCCGTACAGAGCTTCCATAACCTTCTGATACTTGGTGTTGTAAAGAGAGAAGGCCGTGTTGAAGGACTCCTTGGCGATCCCCATTCCCTCCATAGCGGTCTGGTAATAGGTCCACATATTTTCAGTGCTGGCGGATACAGAGGAAAGCTCGTCTTCCGTGAGCTCCAGACCCAGCTCGTCAAATTTGTCGCCGATGAAATAATAAGACTTCAAATAGTTGAGAGCCCGGTCTTCGATCCAGTCCTTCGCATCTCGGTCTTCGACCTTTGCCTTCAGGACCTCTTCATCGGAAGAGACCTTGGACATGGCCTCAGAATAAGCACTGTTCAAATAGTAAATATACCCGCCGATAGGCAGAATATCGTCTCCTTGCTTGGCGGCCCAGGTCTTGTTCTCATCATAGCAGCCGGCAAGGCTCAGACACAGAGCTGCGGCAAGAATGGCGGCAAACGCCTTTTTCAAAGTGCTTCTCATAACTAGGATCACTTTCCTTTTCTTAATTTTTGCAGGTTGGAAATTTGCTTTTTTAATTCTTGTCGTTCTCGTTACAGCCTGCTCAAAAGGCCGATTTTCGCGGGAAATCACAAAGAACGAAAAATATTATACTCCATTTCTCCGGATTTGTCTACAAAAAAACACAAATTCACAGAGAGATTTCCTTGCCGCGCCGGCTGAGAAATCAGGACGCCGTGCTTTCCATGGCGGCAAGAATTTCGGACAGCGCTTCAATGGGAGGACGTGCGCCGATTTTTACGCTGATATAAGGCCTGCTGCCGGCGCTGAGCATGACTCGCCCGTTCATGGCCCGGATCAACCGGCCCACTGCGTCCATATCAAATGTCTTTTTATAAAGGAAAAGCGCGTCCCCCTGCTGTTTGATCTCCGACACGCCCAGCTGAGAAGCTGTGTTGCGCAGCAAAGCGATATCCAGCAATCCCTTTACCGCCGCCGGCGGTTCTCCAAAGCGGTCGATGAGCTCGTCAGTCACGTCCATGGCGTCCTCGGCATTGCGCACGTCGGCGATGCGCCGGTAGATATCGAGCCGCAGATTGGTGCTTCCAATATATTCTTCGGGGATATGGGCCTGCACCTGCATATCCACAAGGCAGCCCTCGTCCACGGGCTGGGCGGGTTCCTTGCCCTTCATCATGCTGACCGCTTCCCCCAGAAGCTTGATATACAGATCGTAGCCCACGGCTTCCATGTGCCCGTGCTGTTCGCCGCCAAGGATATTCCCGGCCCCGCGGATTTCCAGGTCCCGCATGGCAATTTTGAAGCCCGAGCCGAATTCTGTAAATTCCCGGATAGCGGACAGGCGCTTTTGAGCGATCTCGGTCAGCGCCTTGTTGGGCGCGTAAGTCAGATAAGCGTAAGCTCTCCGGCTGCTGCGGCCCACCCGTCCCCGCAGCTGGTGGAGCTGGGAAAGCCCCATGCGGTCCGCATTTTCTATAATAAGCGTATTGGCGGAGGGTACGTCTACGCCCGTCTCAATGATGGTGGTACAAACGAGAATATCTATTTCATGGTCGAGAAGCTGCCGCCAGACCTCGGAAAGCTCCTCTTCGTTCATTTTGCCGTGGCCAATGCCCACTCTGGCCTCCGGAATATTGGTCTTGATGCGGAGCGCCGTCCGATCGATGGAAGCCACATCGTTGTGAAGGTAATATACCTGGCCGCCCCGGCGCAGTTCTCTGCGGATCGCGTCGTAGAGCACGCCGGTATCATATTCCAGCACATAGGTCTGAACGGGATGGCGGTCCTGGGGCGCTTCCTCAATGACGGACATATCGCGGATCCCGGAAAGGGCCATGTTCAAAGTCCGGGGAATAGGCGTGGCGGACAGGGTGAGAACATCGGCGCTCTTACACACAGCTTTGAGCTTCTCTTTCTGGGCCACGCCGAAGCGCTGTTCCTCATCGATGATGACCAGCCCCAGGTCGTGGAAGCTCACGTCCCTGCTGACCAGCCTGTGAGTACCCACCACGATGTCGATGGAGCCCCGCTTCACCTTTTTTAATATTTCTTCCTGCTGCTTTGGCGTGCGGAACCGGGAAAGCAGCTCCACGTCCACAGGGAAACCCTCCATGCGCCTGACGATGGTCTGATAGTGCTGCCAGGCTAAAATGGTAGTAGGGACCAGAAGAGCGCACTGTTTCCCGGCGGAAACGCATTTGAAAGCCGCCCGGAGAGCCACTTCCGTTTTTCCGAAGCCCACATCGCCGCAGAGCAGCCGATCCATGGGCACGTTCCGCTCCATGTCGTCTTTGATCTCGTTGATACAGCGCAGCTGATCTTCTGTTTCCTCATATTCAAAGTGGGATTCAAAGTCCCGCTGCCATTCTGTGTCAGCAGGGAAGGGAAAACCCTTTTGCTGCATGCGCTGGGCGTACAGCTGGATCAGATCCTTGGCGATATCCTTGACCGCGGCCCGAACCTTTGTTTTTTGCCGCTGCCATTCCGTCCCGCCAAGCCTGCTCAAACGAACATTGGCGTCTTCTTTGGGACCGATGTATTTGGAGACCATATCCAGCTGGGTCACGGGGACGTACAGGGTGTCGTTTTTGGCGTACCGCACTTTGATATAGTCCTTCGTGATGCCGTTCATTTCCAGTTTGTGGATCCCCTCAAAAACGCCGATGCCGTGGGCTGCGTGAACCACATAATCTCCCGGTGAAAGCTCGGACAGATTAGAAATTTCCTTGCTGTTTTTGTCTCTTTTGGAACGCTTTGCCTTTGCCGCCATCAGCCGGCCGTGGGTGATCAGGGCGAAGCTGCCGCCCGGAATGTCAAACCCTGCGGAAAGTGTTCCGGTGGTGACGGTTATTGTGCCCCTTGCGGCCATGGCGGGATCTTCCAGATAGGAGGCGGGCAGCCCTGCCCCTTTCAGATCTCCCGCAAGAGCGTTCCCGGCCTTTTCGCTGCCTGCCAGCACAACGCAGGCCCGGCCCTGGGAAAGCAGGGAGGACAGGTCGTCCGCCAGAAGCTGGACTCCGCCGCCCCATACGGGGAGCTGGCGGACCGTCATGTTTATCAGAGTCCCGGTGGGAATTTCATAGCTGCCCCGGGCAAAAATATCCAGAAACAGGGTGGGGAGCCGTTGCGCTTTTCCCAGCGCATATTCCCAATCTTCCATATACCTGTCAAGTCCCTTGCAGAGAACACCCTCTCCAAGAAAAGCCTTCAGATCCTCGCCCCATTGCCAGAGCGTGGTGCGTATGCGCTCTTTCAGCTTGTTCCCCTCTGAAAAAAACAGCAGGCTGTCTCCCGGGCTGAAATAATCGAACAGGCTGGAGGTTTCCGGATAGACCAGTGTGATGAATTTGTCGATGGAGCCCAGATGCAGTCCGTTTTTCAGCTTGTCTGCTTCGCCGCTTAAGATCTCTTTGGCCTTGGGAGCGGCCTTGCCCCGGAGCGTGGAGGCCAGCTTTTCGATCTTGCGGGCCAGGGCTGCCGTATCTGTAGGGATCACTTCTACGCAGGGAACCAGCGTTACGGAGGCGGCAGGGTCGGTGCGGCGCTGAGTCGCTGTATCGAAATAGGAAATGGAATCGATCTCGTCGCCCCAGAATTCCACCCGGACAGGGTATGCGCTGCCGGGAGAGAAAAAGTCCACGATGCCGCCCCTGTGGCTGAACTGTCCCGGTCCCTCGATCTGTTCTTCTCTCGTGTAGCCGCATTTTACCAGCGCGGCCAGAAGATCTTCCGGCTTCATTTCGCCGCCGGATTCCAGCCGGAACAACCGGGAAGAAAGCTCCCCGGGTCCCATGGTGTACTGCAAAGCGGCGTCCATACAGGCAATGATGCAGTCGCAGGAGCCGTCCAGCAGGCGGGAAAGAGCTTCCAGGCGGAGCCGCTCATATTCGTGAGAGGCTCCGGCGGCGTCCCGGAAGCTGAAATCACGAATGGGGTAGAAGGCAGGCTTCCTCCCCAGCGCCGTTAAGTCCTCGGCAAAGCGCTGAGCTTCGGCTTCGTCTGCGGCCAGCACCAGGGCGCTTTTCCCCGTTTCTTCCATAAGGGTGCTGATGACGCAGCATTTGTGAATGCCGGAAAGTCCGGTAACAGCTCCCGGCAGAGCGCCCTTTTTCACAGCCTGAGACAGAGCGGCGTATTCCGGCCAGTGCTTCAGCGCGTAGCTGATGAGTCGCATAGAGATCTCCTTTTCTGAAAGGGATTAATAAAGATGTCAACTGTTGTACAGGTTCATGGCCCGGTCGATTTCTCCCTTGACGATCAGCTCGGCGGCGGCAGCGGCGTTTTGCAGGGCGGGGGAAAGGTCTGCCGCTTCCTGAGGAGTGAACCGTGAGAGGACCCAGTCCGCCAGGTCGTAGTCCGGACGGGGCTTTTGCCCCACGCCTATTTTGATGCGGGGGAACTGGTCGGAGCCGGAAAGATAGATGATGTTCTTCATGCCGTTGTGACCGCCGTCGCTGCCCTTGCGCCGGATCCGGAGCTTTCCGGGAGCCAGATTGATGTCGTCAAACAGGATCAGCACCTGTTCCGGCGGCAGCTTGTAAAAGCGCATAGCTTCCAGCACCGACTGTCCGCTGAGATTCATAAAGGTGGAGGGCTTCAAAAGCAGCACCCGTTTCCCGCCGAGACGGCACTCTCCGGTAAGGCCTTTATGCCGGACACGTTTGATCTCCCCGTGATTTTTCTCCGCGATGGTATCCACCGCCATATACCCAGCGTTGTGCCTGGTGTTTTCATATTGCTTTCCGGGGTTCCCAAGACCCGCAATGAGAAACTCTATCGGTCCGGACGGCGCAACGGTTCCCTTTCTACTGAAAAAACTGAACATGCAAAGACCTCCTGCTTCCTGCTGAAGCCACGCAGCAACGGCGGGGAAGGAAGGCCCCGCCCCGCTCAAAATTCCAGATCGTACCCGCCTATTATGACAGATTGCGCTGCCGTTTTCAAGAAGTATTTTGCCAGGATAGGGAAATGTTTCATGAAATCGACGGGGCTTTCTGCTTTCTGTGAAAAATTTTTTGATTTTCTTTCGATTTTCCTATGGCTTTTTTCGGAAATCTTTGGTATAATTTTCAAAGAATCCGTGGGGACAAGCCCGAGAAGGGCCGCCAAACGGTTTATTCTGCTGTCACCCGGAGACCATTTTGTCCGGTTGAACATTTTTAGGAGGTAGATACCAATGAGCCACAAGTACGTTTACCTGTTCAGCGAAGGCGA